>JANMMJ010000271.1:0-5162 GCA_031373255.1 Hyphomicrobiales bacterium | reverse complement strand
TCACTTGACCGCGCCCGAGGTGAGACCCCGGATAAGCTGGCGGGAGAAAATGACATAGAGGATGAGCACCGGAACAAACGCCGTCGAAAGCGCCGCCAGTACCGCATTCCAGTCGGTGATGTATTGCCCGAGGAATTGCTGGATGCCGAGCGTGATGGTCTGCTTGCCTCCGGTCGGCGCCAGAAGCAGCGGGAACCACAGATCGTTCCATACCGGGATCATGGTGAAAACCGCGACCGTCGCCATGGCCGGGCGGATGAGGGGCAATACGATGAAAAAGAAGATGTTGTATTCGCTGAGGCCATCGCAGCGCGCCGCCTCGCGAAGATCCTTGGGGATCTGGGCAATGAATTCCGAGAGAATGAAGATCGCCAGCGGTAGGTTCTGTGCTGTGTAGACAAGGATCAATGCGGTCAGGGTGTTGATCAGGTTCAGCTCGGCAATGAGCTGGATGATCGAGACGGAGCCCAGGCGTATCGGCACCATGATGCCGATGGAGAGATAGAGAGCCAGCAGTGTGTTCCAGCGGAATTTATATTCCGTCAAGGCCCAGGCGGCCATGGCGCCGAACAGCAGGGTGAAGAAGATGGTCCCGCCCGTGACTGTAATGGAATTGAGATAATAGCTCACGACTGACGAGTCGGAGAACACCCTGTCATAGCCGACGAGCGAGAAAGTCTTGGGCGTGGGCGGATCGAGCGGTGCACCGAAGATCGCCCGCTTGGCCTTGAACGAGTTCATGATCACCAGGAGGATCGGAAACAGCGCCAGCGCGGTGTAGAGGGCAAGCGCACCATGAACGGCGATGGCGCTGATGGGTTTTCTCATCATCGCTTCAGAACGAATAGCGGTGCATGCGCCGCTGGATGAGGAACAGATAGATCATGACGCCGACGAGAATGATGATGAACATCATCGTGGCGATGGTGGAGCCCATGGTGACATCGCCAAGCTGCAACTGGTTGCCGAAGAACGTGCGGTAAAACAGCGTGCCCATGATATCGGCCGAGAAATTAGGTCCGGCCAGCGCCCCCTTCATCGCGTAGATCAAGTCAAAGGCGTTGAAATTGTTGACGAAGGTGAGCACCGATACCAGCCCGATTGTCGGCAGGATGAGGGGCAGCTTGACCCAGACGAAGGCCTGGAACTGGTTGAGGCCATCAACCGTGGCGGCATCGATCAGTTCGTCGGGGATGGCCAGGAGCGCTGTATAGATGAGGATCATCGGGATGCCGACAAATTGCCAGACCGAAATCAGCGAAATGGTGAGCAGCGCCGTCGATTCTTCGCCAAGCCACGGGCCGAAAAGAAAGCCGAGGCCGACGCCATTGAGCAACATCTTGGCGATACCCCAGAGCGGCGACAGGATGAGCTGCCAGCTGAAGCCGATAATGACGACCGACAGCATCGTCGGCATGAAAATGAGCGTGCGGTAGGTGGCGCGGAGTTTGAGCCGCGGCAGGCTGAGCAAGGCGGCAAGCGCGAGGCCAATTGGATTCTGCACGCACATATGGATGAAAAAGAACACGCAGTTGTTCCAGAAGGCGTTCCAGAACGGTATCGACCAGGTGGGGTCGGCGAGCAGCGTAGTGAAGTTTGCGAAGCCGACGTAGGATGAAGAGCCGTCGGACTGTTTGTCGTATAGCGATTTGACGATGGTATCGGCCAGCGGATAGATCGAAAACATCGTATAGACGAGGGCCGCCGGCGCCAGGAAAAACGCCAGCAGGCGCGTGTAGGTCGCGCGCGACATGCCAACGATGCCCGTCTCCATTCCTGATGCCATGCTCCCCTTGTCCCAGGAAAAAGGGCCGCTGGTTCTGTGCCGGCGGCCCTCAATTGCGTCAGGCTATTTCTGTTGCGGCGCGTACCACTTTTTGAGGCCGTCCTGCAACTGGGCAGCGGCGGCATCGGGCGTCATCGCGCCATTCAACACCTGGGCCGAAACGTTCCACATCTCGTTCTCGAGATTGGGCGTGCCACGCGACAGGATCTGGTAGGAATTGCGGATCGTCGATTTGCATTCGCCGCGCCAGCTGATGAAGGTTTGCGCCACATCGTCCGAAAGCTTTACCGGTGCACTCGATAGCGGGAAGAAACCTGGGAGCGCATTGGCGAAGATATTGGCGAATTCTTCCGAGCCCACCCAATCGAGGAACTTCTTGGCATCCTCAGGATTGGCCGATTTGGAATTCATGCCAATGCCAATGTCGGTGTGGTCCGAGATGTAGCAATCGGAACCTGCGGGCGGCGGAGCCTTGAAGGCGCCCATGGGTACGTCCTGTCCACGGAAGGTGGAAATATCCCACGATCCGGCTGCATAGATCGCTCCCTTGCCGAGGCCGAACAGGTTCTGGCTGTCGGGATAGGTCTGCGCCTTGTAGCCGTCGCCCATATAGGGTGCCCACTTTGCCAAGGCCGCGAACGTATCGACATAGGCTTTGTCGGTAAGCTTGCCAGAACCGTCGATCAGTGCCTTGCGGCCCTCTTCGCCCTTCCAGTAATTGGGTCCGATGTTCTGGAAGCCCATCGTGGCGGCTTCCCACTGATCGTTGGTGCCGAGCACAAGTGGCACGTACTTGCCATCTTTCTTGATCGCTTCGAGCACCGCGAGGAATTCTTCCTCGGTCTTGGGCGGAGTGAGATTGAGTTCCTTGAAGATGGCGGTGTTGTAGATAAAGCCGTGGATCACCGAGGCCATCGGCACACAGAAGGTGGTCTTGCCATCATCCGTGGTCCAGGCACTCTTTGCCACGTCCGAGAAGCCCGCCATGCTGGGCAGGTCGTTCAGGCTGGCCAGATGGCCCTTGTTGAAGAGTTCGAGCGAGGCATCGAACGGGCGGCAGGTGATGATGTCGCCGGCCGTACCGCCTTCGAGGCGGGCATTGAGCGCGGCGTTGTATTCCTTGGGCGCGCTCGGCGTGAACTCGACTGTAATATCGGGATACTTGGCCTGGAAGGCAGGAATGATTTTTTCCTTCCAGATCGTGGCGTCGTCATTGCGCCAGCTTTCGATGGTGATCTTGCCAGCCGATGCAGCGCCTGCGAAGGCGCCGATTGCCACGGCGGCCAGCAATGCAGTTTTCAATCCAGTCTTCAACATGGGTTTCTCCTTTTCCTCCCGTTGTTCTTCGTTTCTGAGCCTACTATGACGCCAAGATGCGCGCCAAGGCCAGTCGCAAGTTTCCATTCGTCTGAGCCAGCAGTTTTTTGGCCTCGGCAGCCCCGCCGGCGCCTGCGCAGATCAGCACGGCGGGCTTGACAGCGCCACCCGCGGCATCGAGGGCCTTGGCCGCGCGGTTTTCATCCGTACCGGCGATCCGCGCCACGATGCCGATGGCCCGGCGCTTGAGTTTGAGATTGTCAGCCTGGACATTCACCATCATGCCGTCGTGGACGGCGCCAAGCTTGATATGTGTAAGCGTGGACAGAAGGTTGAGCGCCGCCTTCTGTGCCGTGCCCGCACCCATGCGGGTCGATCCGGCGATCACTTCCGGGCCGGATTCGAGAAGGATCTCGACATCGGCAGCAGCACCAAGCGGAGAGTTGCGGTTATTGACGACACACACGACGAAAGTGCCATTTTCCCTGGCGCGCTTGGCGACCGCAACCGTGTAGGGCGTTGTGCCGGATGCGGCGATGGCAATGAGGGCATCCCCTTCAGTGCACACTGACGCTGCGCGCGCGCCTTCTGCGGCATCATCTTCCGCATCGGCCAGCGTATCGAACATGGCGGCCCGGCCACCTGCAATGAGATAAACGATCTTGTCTTCTCGCATCCCGAAAGTGGCGGGAAGTTCCGAACCATCCTGCACACCAACGCGAATGGACGTCCCGGCACCGGCATAGACCAGCTTTCCGCCCGCTGTCAGGCGCGCGGCAATGGCTGTTGCCGCCTGTGATATAGAACCACTCGCAGCCTTGACCGCGGCGATGGCGCGCTCCTGCCCACCGGCGAGCGCGCCAAGGATTTGCGCATCGTCCCAGGTATCGAGCCCACGGAAACTATCCGCCATCGCTTCGGTTTGCTTGGTCTGCATGTTCATTGCATGACAATACCAAATTAGTACCACTTGTCCACAAATTTCGAAGCCGCCATGAAAAGCAGCAAAATAGCCCCTATTTATCGGTCACCGTACAAAGTTCTTTTCATTTGGTATTGATTTGGTATTATCACTACATGAGCCATGAATCCCCGATTTTCCTCGGCATCGATGGGGGCGGCAGCCGTTGCCGCGCCCGCATTCGCGATCATGCCGGCCTCATTCTCGGCGAGGCTGTGGGCGGGCCATCAAACATCTACCAGGATTTCGAGGGCGCCATCGATACCATCGCGGCCACGGCGCGGCAGGCGGCGGCACTTGCTGAGATTCCCACCACCGATCTTCACGCCGGACTCGGCATCGCCGGCATCGTGACATCCGGCGGCGCTGAAAACATCGTGGCGGCAAGACTGCCTTTCGCATCCGTTACCGCCAACAACGATGCCTACACGGCCTGCATTGGCGCATTCCAGGGGCGCGATGGCGGCATCATCATTGCCGGAACCGGCTCAATCGGCTTCGCCCTCGTCGGCGGTCAGCGTCACATGGTCGGTGGCTGGGGCTTTGCCCTTGGCGATCATGGTTCGGGCGCCTGGCTTGGCCATCACGCAGTGCGCCGTGCCGCGCTTGCCATTGATGGGTTGCTTCAACCCACCCACCTCATCGAAGAAGTCTTGTCGCGCACCGGCCGCACCCGGTTCGATCTGTCACGCTGGTCGGAACAGGCAGCACCCCGTGACTATGCCCGGATGGCGCCACTGGTTTTCGAATGTGCCGCGAAAGGCGATGTCGTGGGCATGACCATCGTGATAGAAGGTGCTGCTGCGATATCCAATCTTGGCCGGGCATTGCTGGCCCGTGGTGCCGGTCATCTCTGCCTCCTGGGCGGCTTGCGGGAGGTCTACCCGCCTTACCTTGATGCCGATGTCCGCGCTGCCCTGATGGAGCCTCTGGCTGATGCCATGGATGGCGCCATAATGATGGCAAGAAGGTCCCGGAACTTGCCTGGACAGTGGGCATGAGCGTCTCGGAGCGTATTTTTGCACCAAGCCGCTTTGCCAGCGGCAGCAGCGCGCCGCTTTATGCCAGGGTCAAGAAACTTGTGCAGGATGCGGTCGC
>JANMMJ010000080.1:0-20345 GCA_031373255.1 Hyphomicrobiales bacterium | reverse complement strand
CGCAAGATCGCAGGCAAGGGCGCGTGTGAAATTCACAATGGCGCCCTTCGCCGTGGCATAGGCAATCTGGTTTGGCCAGCCGCGCAACCCCTGAATTGAGGCGATGTTGACGATCCTGCGTCCCTCTTTCGCCTTCTTGATCAACGGCACGAAGGCCATGGTCATGCGAACCGCGCCATCCTGGTTGATCCGGATGATGCGCTGATACTCCTCCATCTCCATCGTTTCGATATGGGTATCGCCGCCAACAGCAGCATTGTTCACGAGAATTTCGCAGCGTCCATGGTCAAGGTCGACGCGCTGCGCAAGATCCGCCACGGAGGCATCGCTGGCGATATCAACGGGAAGTACCTTCGCGGCATAGCCCTGTTTGACGAGTGCGGCGGCGGCGGCCGCGGCTGCTTCGAACTTGATGTCCGCAAGTATCGTGATGGCGCCTTCTGCCGCGAGACGCTCGGCGATGCCAAGGCCTATGCCTTGCGCCGCGCCGGTTATCACAGCAACACGGCCCTCAAGTTTCTTACCGTCGCTCACCTCAGTCCTCCTCAACCTCGCCCTTGGGCTTCATGCGCCATGCCACGACAATTGCCAGAAAAATTGAAATCAGCAGTACGACGGTGACAAGTGCGTTGATTTCCGGCGTGAAGCCGACACGCATCATTGCCCAGAGCCGCAACGGCAATGTCATCTGGTCGCCGGCGACGAAGGTGCTGATGAGCGTTTCATCGAAGGAAAGCGTGAGCGCCAGTACGGCACCGGTCATGATGGCGGACGCCAGGTGCGGCATCAAGACATGGCGCAATGTTTGCCAGCGGCTTGCTCCGAGATCGAATGAGGCTTCGACGAGTGAAGGTGGAAGAGCCTGTAATCGTGTCAGCACCAGCCGATAGGCGACTGCAAGCACGAAGATCGTATGCCCCGCGATGACTGTTGCAAGTCCACGCTTCAATCCGATTTCGGCGGATGCGACGAGCAAGGCCAATCCGGTAACGATGGGCGGCAGGAGGAAAGGGAGATAGATCGTGATCTCCAGCATGCGCCGGCCCATGGCGCCCTCCCATTGCGTATAAAGGGCAAGGATGACGGCCAGCAACGAGGCTATAATGACAGATACAATTGCGACCACCGCGGTGTTCGACAATGCGTCGACAACGCTGGCGTTCGACCAGAGTGTCACATAGGGGTTGAAACTCAAGGTCTCCCACAGGATTTTGCCTTGCCTGATTTCGACCAGTGAGAACAGCATGCTGATAAGCACGGGTATATAGAGCACGGCAAAGACCAGGAACGTGAGCAGCCCCGTCGTCCAGATTGCCAATGTCCCCCCAGCGCTTTTCATCGTCATATTCGTTGGCGGCTTACAGCGAGGCCAGCCAGTATGATGCCCGCCAGCGAAGTCACAAGCAGTATCGCAGCCATGGCGGCACCGAACGGCCAGTCGTAAGCGAGACCGAACTGTGAATAGATCACTCTGCCGATCGTGAACCCGGTGGTACCGCCGACCATCTGTGGCGTGATGAAATCACCCAGAGCCAGCACAAAGGCAAAAAGTGCACCACCAATCGTTCCGGGTAGGGACAAGGGCAGCACGATGCGGCGGAACGTGTCCCATGCGCCGGCGCCCAGATCGATGGACGCATGCAGCAGAGACTTTGGAATGCGTTCGAGCGCAAGAAAGATCGGCAGTATGACGAATGGCAAATAGATCACCACCATGGTGATCAGCACGGCACGTTGATTGAAGAGAAAGATCTGGCTTGGCTTGTCGATTGCACCTACGGCAAGCAACATCTGGTTCACCAGTCCGTTCAGTCCCAGCATGGACCGGAGCGTATAGAGCTTGACGATGTAACTCATGAACAGAGGTACGACTGCAAGGAGAAGCAGCAAATAGCGGCGCGATCCTCTTTGCTGCCAGATAAACCAGGCGATGGGATAGCCCACGAGCACCGATACCACCATTACCTGGAGGCAGAGAAGCAGCGTTCCCAGATAAGTGCCGGCATATGTCCAGTTGGCGAAGAAGTTGACATAGTTGTCGAGTGAAATGTTGCGGATGATCGCGCCTTTGCCGGCGCGGAACAGCGACAGCAGCATGAAGCTGGCGATGGGTATGACGATAAACACAAAAGGTATGGCGGCGACCGCGAAGAAAATCAGCCATCTCGTCGTGCGGCTTGACATCGGGGCCTCAGCTCAGCACGACGACGGCGTCCGCCGGCTCATAGGTGACGCTTACCATTTCACCCGCAGCAGGTGCTGTGGCGCGATCTTCGCCTGATAGCCGCAGGTCGAGAGTGATCGACGGGTCTGCTTTGGTTCGAAGCAGGAGCTTTATGAGCGCGCCGCCGAACATCGTATCCGTGACTTCCGCTTCGATTGAAGCAGGGCCTTTCCCGAGCCTCAAGGATTCCGGCCGGATAGCAACAAGAACCTTGGCGTCCTTGTCCAGGCCTGCATGTGTGGCAACCGGCAGTTTTCCGAGTGACGTATCCACATGCGTGGGATCGGCCATCGTTCCGGGGATCAAGTTGTTGTCGCCGAAGAAGCCTGCCACGAAGCGGGTTTTCGGTTTGAAATAGAGGTCCTTTGGCGTCCCGGTCTGCTCGACGCGCCCTTCACTCATGACAACAATGCGGTCGGACATGGTGATCGCTTCGTCCTGGTCATGAGTGACGAAAACAAAGGTTGTTTCGATGCGGCGCTGGATCTGCTTGAGGAAGATCTGCATCTGCCGGCGCAGCGTGGCATCCAGGGCCGCGAGCGGCTCATCGAGAAGGATGACTTTCGGTTGACAGATGATGGCCCGTGCAAGCGCGACACGCTGCTTCTGGCCACCCGAGAGCTGGGCTGGATATCGATCCCGGAAGGCGGTTAGCCCGACGATCTCCAGGGTGTCGTCGACGAGCCTGCGTGATTCCCCGGCATTCCGGCGCTGCACCAGCGGACCGTACCCGGCGTTCTGCAAAACCGTCATGTGGGGAAACAGCGCATAGTCCTGGAAAACGGTGTTGAATGGCCGGCGGTTTGCTGGAAGGCCGGTAATGTCCTGGCCATCGAAGAAAATATGGCCTTCGGATACCTGGGCGAAGCCGCCAATGAGACGCAGGACCGTGGTCTTGCCGGACCCGGAAGGGCCGAGCAGCGTCAGGAACTCGCCATTCGCCACGTTGAGTGAAAGTGGATGCAGCACCTCCTGCACCCCGTAACGTTTCACCACATTCCTGAGTTCAAGCCCCATCGCAGCGCACCCGGTCAGGCGACTGTATAGCGCTTTACCACGTCCCAATCGACCTCTACGCCGAGACCCGGCTTGCTGGGCAGCGGAATGGTACCGTCCGGGCTCAACACCAGCTCTTCATGCGCCAGTTCCCGGCGCAGGCGCTCGTGACAGAGTTGCGGCGGCAAATACTCGATAAAGGCGCAATGGTTGGTAACGAAAGCAAGATGTGCGGTGCCCGAGATGGATATTCCGGTCTTCCAGCAGTGAGGTACGATCGTACGGCCGCGATCCTTTGCCATGTCGCATACGATCTTCGCTTCGCCAATTCCACCAACGCGGCCGACGTCCGGTTGGGCCACCTGGACTTTCCCGACATCCATGAGTTCTTCGAACTCGAAGCGCGTCGCAAGCCACTCGCCAAAGGCCAGCGGCATAGGTGCTTTCTCGGCCAGCTTGGCCATCTCGTGGACGTTGTCCGACCAAATCGGGGTTTCCAGGAAATAGGCATTGAACTCGGCCCAGTCCTTGATCACCGCGTAACAGGTTTCGGCGTCCTCCCACAGGTACTGCACGTCAACCATGAGCGTGATGTCCGGCCCGATCGTCTTGCGCACGGCCGCGAGTACCTCGGTATGCCGGTCATAGCTTTCCCGCATGCCGCCATGGGCATAGGGACCATTCATGGTCACTTCGGTTTTCATTGCCTTGAAACCCAGACTTTTGGCGCGTTCGGCGGAAAGGCACAGGGCATCGCGATACTCTTCGAAGTGCCCGCCGGCGGGCTGCAACGATGCATAGGGAGTAATGGTCTTGCGCGTCGCACCACCGAGAAGTGCATGCACCGGCTGACCCACCGCCTTGCCGCATAAATCCCAAAGTGCCATTTCCACAGCACTCAGGGCGTGAATCACCATGCCGCGACGGCCGTTCATCGCCGTGCCAAGATAGATCTTGCGCCAAAGCTCGCCGATTTCGAAAGGATTGGCGCCGATCAGCGTATCCTTGATGGACAGCCCCATGGTGTGCGTGCCCGGGGCTTCGATACAGGCTTTTGCCATCCACGGGTTTGCATCACACTCTCCAACGCCGCTCACGCCGCCATCGGTATGAATGACGACGACAAGGCTGTCCTGGGCGGACGAGGTGAATGTCAGGTCGAAATCTGGAGCCAGCAGGACGTGGCACTCCACGTCGGTGATTTTCAGACGGGGTGGTGTGGACTTCAGGACAGGCGAGATAGTGTGCAGCGGCATGAGAACTCCGAGACTCGAAAGAAGAGCCGGGGAACGAACCCCGGCCCACGGTTCCTTTGGTCAACCAGGCTGCTTAGCCCGCCTTGATCTCGTTCCACACGGCGACGCGCTTTTCATAGTTCTCCGCCGTTTCAAGCCACGAAAGCTTGTCGCCGTAGGTGAAGCCGGCCGTCTTGTTGACATCGACATCGGTCGTGTTTCCGTAGCCATTTTTCTCGGTCAGGACCTTGCCGACCGAGCCGTCCATGCAGGCGTTCATCCAGGCGTATGCGAGGTCGGTGTCCTTGGCTCCGGCCGAGAGTTCCCAGCAGTCAAGCCAGCCAACCGCCTTTTCCTTGGGAATAGTGAGTGCTGCTGCAATCCCTTTTTTGACGAGGGCGGGAACCTGTGGCTCACCCATTGAGAACATCAGTTTGATACCATTCTGGGCAAACAGGTTCACCCCGTCGTCGAAGCCGGCATAGTAACTGAGAGACAGCTTCTTCTGCGCCAAGAGCTTCTCCTTGATCTTGGCAAAGTCATCATCCGTCAGTTGATAGGGATTGGCCGCGCCGACAATGAGAGCGGCCGTTGTGATCGAGTTGTTGGCATCGTCCATCCACAGCATTTGCTGGGCATATTGCTCATCCCACATCACCTCCCATGAGTCGGGAGGAGTGGCAAAGGCGGCAGTGTCGTAAACCAGCGGCAAAGAACCCCAGGCAAAGGGCAAGCCATACCGGTCCTGGCCGCGCATCAGCGCCTTGACGTCAGCGAACTCGGGCGCCAGATTCTTCAGGTTCGGAATCTTCGCCTGGTCGATCGGCTGGATGAGCTTGGCATCAACGTAGCGAGGAAACAGCGACGTATCGAAAGACACAATGTCGAAATCGGCGCCTTGCGAACCCTGCATCTTGGCGAACATCTCGTCGGCCGAACCGGAATAGACGATGTTGACGGTTGCTCCCGTATCGCTCTTGAACTTGTCGAGCCATTCGGGCGCGGCATAGCCTTCCCAGGTCAGGATGCGGAGTTCCCTGTCCGCCGCGCGGACAATCGCAGGTGCCGCCAACGTTGCAACGGCCGTGGCAGTCGTTCCTTTCAGGAAGTTGCGGCGATTGAGATGTGTTGTGGTCGTCATGACATTTCTCCCTCGTTTCTGTTCAATTCTTGCCGTCAAAGTTAAGTACAATGCGGTTCACCCGGCCGGTTTCGACCAGCCTGATAGCCTCGTTGATTTTCTCGAAAGGCCACACTTCGCTGACCAGCGCTCCCAGATTGAGAAGTCCGTGTTTCACCAGTCTGAGGATTTTCGGAAAATCAATCATTGGCCGCGTCGAGCCGTAACTCGAACCGATGATGCGGTTCTCGTCCTGAGCAATTCCGTAGGGCGGGAAGCCGGCCATGGCGTTTTCGGTCGGCTGGCCGATGAGCACCGTGGTGCCGGCGCGCCGCGTCGCCTTATAGCAAAGCTCGGCCTGTTCAACGTTGCCCGTCACCTCGAAGGTATAATCTGCTCCGCCCGCGGTAATATCGCGTACTGCGGCTACGGGGTCCGTCGAGGATGCATCGACGAAATGGGTGGCGCCAAACCGGCGCGCTTCTGCTTCCTTCTCGGCGCGGATATCGACGGCGATGATCGGCAGGGCATTGCAAAGTCTCGCGCCTTGAATGACGCTGAGGCCAACTCCGCCACAGCCAAAAACCGCAACGCTGTCCCCGGGCCTCAATTGCGCCGTGTTAACTGCGGCCCCAATTCCAGCCATGGCTCCGCAGCCCAGGAGGCATGCCTGGTCCGATGGTGTTTCCTGTGGGATGCGGATGGCGCCATTGTGGGGGACCACGGTGTATTCGCAGAACGAGGACACAAGGCTCAAATGGTGGAGGGGCGTGCCGTCTTTCTCGAAGAAACGCGTGGTGTTGTCCCACATCGTTCCTTGTGCCGCAGCACGCGCAACTTCTTCGCAGAGCACCACGCGGCCCTCCACGCAAAAGCGGCAATGACCACAGGATGGCGTGAAGGTCAGCACTACCTTTTCGCCAATCCGCGATTTCGGCACACCCGGACCGGCCGACTCGATGACGCCGCAGCCCTCGTGGCCGAGGATGACGGGCTTGGGATGCGCCCATACGCCCCGCAGATAGTGTATGTCCGACCGGCATATGCCTGTAGTCTCAAGCCTCACGCGCACTTCCATTTCGTGCGGGTCGTCCACGAAAACGCGCCGCACACTGAGGACGTCACCTTCGCCAGGCGCTTCGCATACAGCAGCGAGCATTTCGATCCGGGCCATCTTGTGCGTCTCGTCAGATCATGGTCAGGCCGCCGTCGACCGGCAACACCGTGCCTGTAATGAACCCGGCCTGGTCGGAAGAAAGAAAAAGCACCGCGGCTGCCACCTCTTCCGGCTTGGCGTAGCGGCCGATGGGATGAAGTCCTGAAAGCGCTTTCATGCCGGCTTCCTCGCCGCCCTCCATCCCTGACGCGTAGCCGCGTGTCAGCGGCGTATCGATAACGCCTGGCGCAACGGCATTGGCCCGCAGTCCCTGCTTTGCATAGTCGGCGGCAATGCAACGGGCAAGATGGTGCAATCCAGCCTTGGCGACATTGTAGGCCACATCGCCCTCCCACGCGACAAGGCCGGCAACCGACCCGACAAAGGTGACCGATGGTTTTGTACCCTTCAGCAGGGCAGGGATGAGGCGCTTTGAGAGTCGAAAGGCTGCTGTCAGATGCAGGCCGAGCATCTGATCCCAGGTCTCATCCGGGGTGGCGTGCGTTGGATTGGTCTGGATGACATCTATGCCGGCGCAATGGACGAAGATATCCAGGCCGCCAAGCTCCTGGAGAACCTGATCGGCGGCCCTGTTGGTCTCTTCTTGATCGAGGAGATTCGCTTGCACGACAACGACGCGATTGCCACTGGTAGCCAGTGTGGCCGCAGCGGCCTTTGCCTGTTGAGAGTGTTTTGATGCGCCGATCGCAACATCGGCACCTTCAGATGCCAGGGCAGCCACGATGGCGGCTCCAATTCCGCTTGATCCACCCGTGACGTAGGCGCGCCGTCCGGCCAGCTTGCCAGCCATTGCCTTCTCCCTGACTGGGTCATTCGACACTCCCGATTGCTAGAGCGCATGACCTTCTGCTAATGTACTAAATGTATACAGAATTGGGTGTGACGCAAGAGGCTTCAATGTCCGCAAGAATTCACTCGCTTACACCGTCACCGCCCATGCTGGCGATAGTCAGGGTGTCCAGTCTTGCGGAGCAGGCAGCAGATGTCATCGTCACCGGCATTTCATCGGGTGCACTGAAGCCGGGACAACGCCTTTACGAAACAGAACTCGCCGCTCAGTTGAAGATGAGCCGCGTTCCACTCCGCGAGGCGCTGAAGATTCTCGAGGCGCAGGGAATTGTGGACAGTACCCCTCATCGTGGCACTCATATCGCGCTGTTCGGCGAAGAACGTGTGATCCAGATCTGCGAGGCACGCATCGCGCTTGAGCGCCTGGCATTGGCGGGTGCTGCACCAAGGTTCTTGGCAGACCCGAAACTATCAGCAGGCCTCGACTTGATTATCGCGCGAATGGAAAGCGCTGCTGCCAGGCTTGACTGGATTGAAGTGAGCAAGGCCGATCTCGACTTTCATCGTGAGATCTGTTGCGTCAGCCAGAACGACGTCGTTACCAAGCTATGGGAATCCCTCGCCCGGCATGTCTTCATAGTTTTCGGGCACGAGATCCGTGACGAACGTGATGCAGCAGTGATGGGCCCGCAACATCGATTGCTCAGGGATCTGTTGGTGGCCGGCGATCTGGACATGCTCAACATTGAGATCGAGCGGCATATCATGCGGTTGCGGGCGCAATCGAGCGGCAAACGGTCGCCAACCGGGAGCGCCCCGTAACTTGAACGCATGGTGAGCAAGGATACACAAATGGCTTCTCCCGCCTGGACCATCGTTGCTCAGACGCGTGACAGGCTTGGCGAAAGTGCCATGTGGCATGTGGCCGAGCAGGCAATCTACTGGGTCGACTGGTATGGTCCTATCCTGCATAGATTGAAGTTAGGAAACAAAATTGAGAGCTGGACCATCCCCGATGCTTCGATTCTGGGATCCTTCGTATTTGCCAGCAAGGGGCGCATGGTTCTGGCAACGGACTCCGGGCTTCGCATCTTTAATCCAGCAACCGGCAAGCTCGATCACTTCGCCGATCCCAATCTCGGGCGCGAAGGCGTGTCTTACAACGATAGCAAGCTTGATCCATTTGGGCGCCTCTGGGTTGGAACTTTTGACCTAACCGAAAAGGATCCCAGGGGAATTCTGTACTGTGTCGAGAGCCGCAACAAGATCACAGTTTCCGACAGCGGTTACACAGTTTGCAACGGACCTGCGTTCTCGCCCGATGGGCTGATACTCTACTTCAGTGACTCTGTCGGCAAGCGCATCATTGCCTACGACACGGCGCCCGATAGCCCGAGGCTGGCCAATCGCCGGATCTTCGTCGACTTGTCCAAGGATAGCGGATTGCCTGATGGCCTCACCGTGGACGCCGAGGGTTGCTTGTGGTGCGCGCACTATGGTGCAGGCCGCGTGACGCGATATGCACCGGATGGCAAGCCGCTCATGAATCTTGAACTGCCCTGCGAGAATGTGACGAGTTGCGCATTCGGCGGACCTTCCATGACAACACTGTTTGTAACAACCGGTTGGAGCAATGGAGTTCAACGCGCGGCGGACGAGCCGGGTCCTGGAGGAGCGCTGATGGCACTCGATATGGATATCCGCGGCATCCCCGAACAGGAATTCGATCCGGGCGAGGATTGACCGGATAAACAGGCAATGATTTAGTTACGTTCAAAGACACGTTTGTTCAAAAGCAAGAACCGGCACGGCCAACAAAAACGCCTTACCAACCAAACAAGCTGCAACAGGGAGAGACACGATCATGACCAAGACGCATTCCACGTTCTCTGCGATCATCGAACTTTCGCGACAATCGGCGCTCTCGCGGCGCGGCTTTCTGGGTGGTGCCGCCGCGCTTGGGGCTGTGGCTGGAGTTGGCCTGCAGACCAATCCTGCGGCAGCCGCGACAACCATGACATGGATGGGCTGGCAGGGCTACGAAACGCCGATCAAGTCCGGTTCCTTCCTGGCTGACAACGATATCGATTTTCAACCGACCTTCATCGCCTCCAATGAAGAAATCATCACAAAGCTCCAGGCGGGCGGCATCGGCAAGACCGATCTCATCACCATGTACTTTGGCTATCTTCCGATCATGGCCGAAGGCGGGCTGCTTGAGCCTATCGACCCGGCGAAAGTCGCGCAGTTCGGCGATCTCGTGCCGCAGTTTAACGCGCAGCAGGCCATTCGCTTTAAGGACCAGCTTTATGGCGTTCCGTGGAACTGGGGTTCCCTGCCGCTGATGTATGATCCTGCCGCGGTGTCGGCCGTGCCGGAAAGCTGGATGGATATCAAGAAGCCGGAATACAAGGGAAAAGTCGCCATGGTGGACGACCCCCTCGGCAACCTCCTCGTCTGGGGGACTGCGGTGACTGGCAAGCCGATGGGCACGCTGCTGACGCGCGAGGAGCTTGCCAAGGTCATCGACGAACTTATCGACATCAAGAAGAATCATGCGCGAGCCTTCTTCGCGACTTACGGTGACATGGCCGATGCCTTCGCGCGCAATGAGGTCGCGGTGAGCGCAATCGGCTGGGAAGCCGTGGCCGTCTGGGCCAAGGCGAAGGGCAAGGAGATCAAGTACGTCATTCCCAAGGAAGGGACCGGCATGTTCATGGATTGCCTCTGCATCCCGAAGGATGCGCCGCACCAGGATCTTTCCTACAAGATGATCAATCACGTGATTTCGCCGGAGCCCCAGAAGGTCTTTGCGACGGAGCAAAGCGCTGGCATCACCAATCTCAAGGCAGTGCCGTTGTTGCCGCCTGAACTTGTGAAATCCTATAACTACAGTGACATTGATGGCTTTATGCAGAAGGCCCGGCTGCAGCCTGTGCCGCCATCCGAGTATGATGGCACGGTAGCGACCTACGATGACTTTCTTACAGAGTATGCCCGGCTGCAAAAGGCTTAGGATCTGACTTGAACTTGCCGAATTGGCGCGATCTGGTCCAGGGCAGGCAGGCGCCACTGCTGGCGCCGGCCGCAATGCTCTGGCTGATGCTCTTTGCGATCCCGCTGCTGAGCTTTCTGGTTTTCAGCTTCTGGTCGGTGAAGACGCGCATCATGCGTCCTGACTTTACCTTGCAGAACTACGTGTTCACCGTGACCGAATATGGCGATGTCCTGATTGCGACACTCGTCACGGCCTTTGTCATCGCCTGCGTGACAACGCTTCTGGCTTATCTTTTCAGCTATGCAATCCGGTTCCGGGCTGGGCGGTATGGCGATATGTTGCTGTTCATCACGCTTATCACGCTTTTTGGCGGATACCTGGTCAAGATCTATGCGTGGAAGAGCATTCTGGGCCGTGATGGCATAATAAACGGCCTGCTGCTATGGGCCGGCATAATTGATGAGCCGCTTGGCATTCTTATCTATTCGCAAGGCGCTATCGTCATCACACTGACCTACTTCCTGCTGCCCTTCGCCGTCTTGCCCATCTATGGCAGCATGCGCGCGATCCCCGATGATCTTGTCGAAGCCGCGCGTGATCTTGGCGCCACACCTTTCAGCGCGGGGCGTGACATTATCCTTCCACTTTCAGAGCGGGGCATCAATGTCGCCTTTCTTCTGGCTTTCCTGATCTCGGTTGGAGACTACGTCACGCCCCGTTTTGTTGGCGGCGGCGCTTCCATGATGGGTCATTTCATCGAGACCCAGTTCTCCTTCGGCTTCAACTGGCCAAGGGGCAGCGCCATGTCGTTCACACTTCTTTCCACGTCGCTGGCTATCGTCATCGCATGCCGGGTGGTGCTGCGGCAGGCGCTGCGGCAATGAACATTTCGTCCGCCGCCAGAACAATCTGGGTCATCTTCATGGTGGCAACTGTGGTGTTCATGGTGCTTCCATTGCTGCTGGTTGTGATCTTCAGCTTCAATACGTCGGCATTGACCAGCTTTCCGCTCAGCGGATTTACATTCGACTGGTATCTGCGGCTGTTCGCAAACGAGAGTTTCCGGCCGGCTTTCTTCAATAGCTTTATCATCGGAATGGCTGTTGCTGTTTTGGCGGTCGTGGTCGGCCTGCTTGCGGCATTGGGCTTGTCACGAATGAATGGCAGCGCGCCCCAGCTTCTCCTCGATGTGCTGAGCGTCCCGATGATGCTTCCGGCACTGATCACCGGGATTGCCTTGCTCTCGTTCTTCGTCCGGGTCCTTGCGATACCTCTGGGCCTGCCGACTGTAATCCTTGCGCAACTCGTGGTCATCGAGCCTTTTGTCATCGCGGTTCTCTATGCGAGGCTTTCGAACTTTGACTGGACTTTGGTTGAAAGCGCCCGCGATCTTGGTGCTTCACCACTCGGCGCATTCATGAGCATCACTCTGCCCATTATACGGCCAACGGTCGTTGGTGCCGCGCTTATTGCACTGGCACTCTCGCTCGACGACTTCGTGATCACCTTCTTCACCATTGGAAGCGGAAACACTTTGCCAACTCTCGTTTGGGGATTGGTTCGAACCGCACTGGACCCCACGATCAACGCCATTGCCACGCTTTTGCTGACCTTGAGCGTTGGATCTACTGTGCTCGCCCTGAAGCTTTTGGACTACAGGCGCTAGCTGCATGATCAGTTTCGACTATAGCGGAAAGTCCGTTCTCGTTACCGGAGCGGGCCGTGGCCTGGGCTTTGCTATTTGCCAGGCATTCCACAGCGCTGGAGCAACTGTTATCGTAAATGATCGAACAGAGGAGAGCGTAGACGCGGCGATCCAGCGGTTGGATGGTCAAAATCTCATAGCAGCACCGGGAGATCTCGCGCTGAAGGGCGGAGCCGAAGCAGTTGTGGATGCCGCGCACCGGCATGGCCGGCTCGACGTGCTGGTCAACAACGCGGCAGTGAATGTGGAGCGGTCCATCGAAGAAACCGGCGACCTTCACTGGGACGTTCATCTGGCTGTCATCCTGAAGGCATCGTTCTTCGCCACAAAAGCCGCAATTCCGCTGCTTGAGAAATCCCGCGGTTCTGTGATCAACATCGCGTCGGAGCTTGGACTGCACGCTATCGCCAATAACGTCGCCTATGTCACCGCGAAGCATGGCCTCGTTGCGATGACCAGGGCAATGGCGATCGAATTTGCCCCGCGCGGCATTCGCGTCAATGCGGTTTGTCCAGGCACGATGGATACCGAACTCATGCAGGAATGTGCCCGCGAGAGTGGAAACCCCGAATCCTATTATCGTGGTTTTCGCGCCTATCATCCGCTTGGCCGGCTTGCCAGTCCCGGGGAGATCGCAGATTTCGTGCTTTGTCTTGCTTCGCCGGCCGCTGCTTTCATGACAGGATCCGCCATTGCCATCGATGGCGGCAGTGTTGCAGGACGGCTAGCAGAATGAATGGGCTCGCCGGTAAGCGCATTCTCGTCACGGGATCGGCACGTGGCATAGGGTTTTCTGCTGCCAGCCGGTTTCTCCGCGAGGGCGCCACCGTCATCATTCACGGCCGGTCCCGGCAGTCGGTGGACGTGGCAGTCTCGAAAATTGCGACGGTTACGGGCAAAGCGGTAACAGGGTTCGCGGCCGATCTCGCCGATCGCGCGCAGTGCAGGAAATTGTGTGAGGCGGCCGGAGAGGTTGATGTCCTCATCAACACTGCCGGCGTACTGGAGACTTCTCCGGTCGAGTCGGTCGACGATGACCAGTGGCATCGCGTGATCGATGTGAATGTCACGGCGGCATGGACCCTGACGCGCGGTCTTCTGCCAGCACTTCGGCGAAGAAAGGGGATAGTTGTAAATGTCAGTTCAGACGCCGGTTTGCTTGGCTACGCACGCCACGCGGTTTATTGCGCGTCGAAAGGCGCACTGATCGGTCTCACACGCGCCCTTGCCGTGGAATTGGCACCGGATGTGCGTGTGCTGTGTGTCTGTCCGGGTCCTGTCGACACTGATATGATGCAGCAGGCAGTCGCGCGTGCACCGGATCCTCAGGCCGAACGTCATGCCTGGGCGTCGGGACCTCTTCTGCAACGCGTCGCATCGCCCGATGAAATTGCCGGAGCCATCGCCTATGCAGCCTCCGATGACTGCAGTTTTGCCACGGGAAATCTTATCGTGGTCGATGGTGGCGCAACGGCCGGCAAGCGGGTGCCGGCGGGCACGCCTGATTGAAGCGTTTGTTCTTGTCAGATCTTTGGGTAGCGCACTCTCAGCCCCGGCACGGGAACAGGTGAAGTATGCACGGACCATCCGCAAAGACTGGCAATGATCAATGTCTTCATGTCTGGGCCGCCAAAGGCAATATTGGTGGGGGCGATCAGCATCAGCTGCTCCCAGTCGTCATACAGTGTCGTAAGGGTGCCATCGGTTCCGAAACGGTAGATGATGTTTGGATTGTAGAGACTGATGTAGAGATCGCCGTTCTGATCGAGGGCCACTCCGTCTGGCACGGTTCTCGGGAGCTCCACGACAACGGATCTTTTACCTGCTGAGCCATTTGGTTTGATCTCGATGCGCGAGATGAGTGGCGGGCTCGACTCGACGACATAGAGTGATTGTCCATCGGCTGAGAGGCACATGCCATTGGTGAAACCGTTGCACTGACGGTCCCATATCGATGCCTTGCCGCCCGGCGCAATTTTCCAGATGAATCCGTCCCGGCTGCCCCAGGTTCCGGAATCGGAAACATAAAGATAGCCGCTGTCGTCAAAAACCGGGTAGTTGGGCACGCGCATTTTCTGCTCGGCAGTACCGTTTGAGTGCACGGCCGTCTTTCCCTCGGGTGAGATGAGGTGCACGCACGCCGAACGGTCATCGCAGGCATATGTGTTGCCGTCGGCATCATGCGCGAGGCCAAGAAGAAAGCCTCCTGGAATGCGCGCGACTTCTTCGAGATTCCCGTCATTGAGGCCAAAGCGATAAAGCTGGCCAGCCTCTCCGCCTGCGTAAGCGCGTCCGTCAGAACCCCAGGCCACAGCCTCGGGATGATCAAAAGCGAGACCGGTATTCGCAAGAACCAGCGTATCATTTTCCGGCATTGGCGCGAGACTCCACCTTCCGCTGTTTGACTGCCCGGTGAAGCGGCGATTGTTCCTTGACCGGTCTTCTCGCGGAATTATAGTGTCGTCCAGCAATTCAGATCAATGTCCAAGATTTCGGAAATCATAGGGCAGTTCTGGTTTCGCATTCGGGATAACGGCATGGGCTTGCTCGACGGCAAAATCTGTCTCGTCAGTGGCGCCGGGCAGGGGTTGGGACGCTCCGTGTCACTGGAGATGGCTGCCGAAGGCGCAGTCGTGGTTCTGCTGGAGCGCAATCCTGAAACTGTTGAATCTGTTGCCGGCGAAATCAGGCAGGCAGGAGGCAAGGCTCTCCCCTATGCTTTGGACGTTACAGATTATGATCGCTACGGAGAAGTCGTCGCCGATGTTGTGGCGAAGCTGGGCCGCATTGATGTTCTGGTCAACAACGCCGCGATCAATCCGCCAACCCGCACCATCCTCGACGACACGCTTGAAGAATGGCGCAGAACCATCGCCATCAACCTCGAGGCGGTCTACATGGGGAGTAAGCTTGTCGCCCCGCATATGGTGAAACAGAAAGACGGCCGCATCATACATATCGCTTCCATCCAGGGATTTGCCTCAAGTGGCGAATGCGGTTCCTACAATGCGGCCAAGGGCGGCATCATCGCCTATACAAAATCCATGGCGGTGGAGCTCGGGCGCTACAATATTCTGGTCAATTCGGTTGCCCCCGGCTTCATGGTGACCCCGATGTCGGTTGTGAATGGCATCGACGAAACAACAACGCCCGATTTCATCGAGTGGTATGTCACGCGGCGGAAAATCCCGCTGGGCCGCAGCGGCCTGCCCGAGGATGTTTCGGGTACAGTGGTATTTCTGGCATCGGACTATTGCCGCTACATGACAGGCCAGCTGCTGGTCGTTGACGGTGGGTTGATGAGTACATTCTAACTGTGCACGACAATGAAACTTAAAGGCAAGAAGGGAAGGCTGGTAAAACATGGATACCACACGGAAACCTAATTTTTCGCGTCGCGATGTTCTGCGCACTTCGCTGATGTTTGGCGCTGGATCGGCACTCGGCGGCATGTTGCCGGGCAGCGTCGGTGCCCAGGAAAAAACGCTCGATATGTGGTGGTGGGGCGAACAGGAACTTCCCGGTTTGCAGAAGTTCGTCGACAGCTCGATTGCCGGTTACAAGGAAGCGGCAGTCAAGGGAATGCTGCAGGATACTGCGGTCGTTATCTCGCAATTCCAGACCGCTGCCGCTGCCGGCAGTGCGCCCGACGTCCAGTTCCTTTGGAATGGCATCTATCACATGGAGAGCGTCTGGCTCGGCTACCTGCAACCGCTGAACGATTTGGTCAACGCCGATGTGATCAAGGCGTCCAGTCCGACCCTGCTCAGCAATTTTGGCGGCAAGAGCTATCGCCTTGGCTGGTATCCGCTCCCGATGATCTGGATCTACAACAAGGATCTCTACGACAAGGCTGGCCTCGATGCCGACAAGGCGCCGCAAACCTGGGACGAATTCCTTTCTGCTTGCGAAAAGTTGAAATCGGCCGGCATCGCTCCCGTGGGCGGCGGTATTCAGGATGGCTATTGGGGTGAATGGTATTTTGGCCATGCGCTTGGCCAGAACGTCGACAGTGCAGGAGAAGTCATTGGTCTGTTTACGGGTGAGCGCGATTTCCGTGAACTGAAATATCACGAGCATTGGGTGAAGCTCGAGGAACTGAAGAAGGCCGGCTTCCTCAATGCCGAGATGTCGTCGACCGAACTCTATCCCGGCATTGACCTGATTGCCGCCGGTAAGGTGGCGGCAGGTCTGTCGGTCGGTGCGCGTGTTCCCGCCGACAGCAAGACAATGAAGGGCCGGATCGGCACCATGGTGATGCCGGTCTACGGCAAGGGCAAGCTCGCTGGCAAGCCGATCTTTGACTCTCAGGGTCTCGGCATACCCACCAAGGCGAAGGATCCGAAGGGCGCCGCGGCGTTTCTGGAATACCTGCAATCGCCGGAGCGGCTGAAGGCTTTCCATGAGGCGACAGACTGGATTCCGTCCAACACCGGCTTCGATGTCTCGGTCATCACCGATCCGGTGGTGCTCGACATGTGGAAGCGCTGGGGGCTTTCGGAGAACATTCCTTATCTCTCCAATCTGGTTCCGGGACAGTTCTACGAACAGGCACTGTTGCCGAGCGCCCAGCAAGTGGTCGAAGGCAAGATCACCGGCGAGCAGGCGGGAGAACTTGCCTACAAGGTCGCCAAGGAATGGCGCGAGTTCAATCCCGATATCGTGGAGAACTACAAGAAGTGGGCTGCCGATCTCGCCGGTTGATCCATTGCGGGGCGTTCATGCGAGGAACCTGGACTTCCCGCCACTGCGCACAAATGTGGAGGGTGGGCCGTGAACCGTAGTTCCCGGCTCGCCCCCTATTTGTATATCGCGCCACTCGTACTGCTTCTGGCATTTGTCTTTGGTTACCCGCTGGTCCGTATCTTCGAGTTCAGCTTCAAGATGGTGCGCGGCATCAATGGACCGTGGATCGGATTTCGCAATTACGAACTGGTATTGACCCAGGACGTGTTCTGGGAAGCCGTTCTGCACAACATCCAGCTGCTGCTCGCCATTCCGGCGATGGTGGTGATCTCCCTGCTGGTCTCGGTGCTGCTTTATGAGCGCATTGCAGGTTGGCGGCTGTATCGCATCATCGTTTTCGTGCCCTTCGTCCTGGCTATTCCCATCATCGCGGTCGTGATGAAGCGCATCTTCCAGTTCAATGGGCCGGTGAACGAAGTGCTGCGCTGGCTCAGCCTCGATTTTCTGGCTCTCGACTGGATTGGCTCTTCCGATGTCGCGCTGTGGACAGTCATGATACTCATCATCTGGCGAGAGTCCGCCCTCGGAATCATTCTGTTCCTCGCGAGATTGCTCAGCCTCGATGAATCGATGATCGAGGCGGCCCGGATTGAGGGCGCAAACTGGTGGCAGCGTCTCTGGTACATCATCCTGCCCCAGATGCGGGGCGTGATCGAATTCTTCGTGGTCGTGAGCGTCATCACAATGCTCGCCGCGGTCTTCGCCTACGTCTTCATCATTGGCGGAGGGCGCGGCGGACCCGGTACGGCGACCACGGTGGTCGAACTCTATATCTTCAATGCGCTGATCCGTACCAGTCTTCCCGGCATCGCGTCAGCTGCTTCCGTGTTGCTCTTCCTGGTTTCCGTGATGCTGATATTTCCCCTGTTTCGCGCAAGGCGCCGGGTGCGCGAGCAGGAGGCCTGACGGCAATGGCAACGAGACGATCCATCACCTTGGGCGACGCGCTGAAGCAGGGCGTGATGCTGGTTTCCGTGTTCCTCGCCCTGGTTCCAACGCTCTTCATGATTTCGACAGCCCTGAAGAGCGACGAGGAATATGCCGTTGACCAGCTGGGTTTGCCTGACTGGCCGGTGATCGATCATTTCCGCGCTGTGCTGGTCGACAGCCCGTTCCTGGTCTGGATGGCCAACAGCATGATCCTGGTGGCCGGTGCTGTACTGCTCAGCACAGTCGTCTCCTGCCTCGCAGCCTATGCCATCGCCTGCATGGACTTCCGCGGACGCGAATCGCTTCTGTCGCTCAGCACCTCGTTGATGGCGGTTCCTCCGGTGGTGATGATCGTGCCGCTTTTCGTGCTCTACACGCAACTCAACCTGATCAGCACCTACCAGGGCACCATTGTCATCTATGCCGGACTGATCACGCCCTTCTCCGTCTATCTGCTGACAACCTTCTTCCGCACCGTGCCGAAGGAACTTTTCGAGTCCGCCCGTATCGATGGCGCGGGACCGTTCCTCATCCTGCGCAAGATTGTCCTGCCGTTGTCACTTCCCGCCATTGTGACGCTCGTGGTCGTCAATTCCCTCTATGTGTGGAACGACCTGCTCATTGCCATCATCTTCCTGCAGGACGACGCCAAACGCACATTGATGGCTGGCATCAGCGTCTTCCAGGGGCGCTACAATAACCAAGTTCCTCTCACCATGGCGGGAATGGTCATCGCCAGCGCGCCCATGCTCATTCTTTACATCGCTTTCCAGAAGCATTTCATTCGCGGGTTGATGGCAGGCGCCATCAAGTAAAAGTCATGGCGCAATCGATAACGATTTCCAGCAGGGAGCTTCGGGTAACCGTCAACCCCGATGTGGGTGGTACCATCACGGCGATTACCCATCTCGGCACCGGACTCTCGGTGCTTGGCAGCGTTCCCTGGGATCCGGTCGAGCAACCGGTCACGAACTTTGCCGCCCACGATGAGATCGAATGGTTGACCCGCTACACCGGCGGCTGGCCGCTGCTTTTTCCCAATGGGGGCGACGCCTGTACCGTTGATGGTGTGTTTCATGGATTCCATGGCGAGGCGTCGATTTCCCCGTGGAAATGCTCGGCTACGCCGCACGCGCTTCACCTGTCGCGGCGATTCTACACCGTGCCGGTCGAGATGGAGCGGGACCTTGTGATCGACGGCGACCTGCTGGTCGTGAACGAGCGCCTGCATATGCGGGGCCCGCACCCGATCGACGTGATGTGGGGTCACCATCCGGCATTTGGGTCGGACCTCCTTGCGAGTTCCGTCGAGATCACCACCGGTGGCGGCAAGGTGACTGTGGACGAGGCCTACGATCCACCGGCCAATCCGCTAAGCCCCGGCGCCACGGGCACATGGCCGATGATCGAGGGCAAGACCGGGCCATTTGATCTTGGCCATCCGCCGTCAGCGATGGCGGCGCTTGCCTATCTCCATGATTGCCGGGAATCGTGGATCGCCATGCGGCGCACCGACGATGCCATTGGGGTGGCGCTTTCCTGGGACGGCAAACAGTTTCCATGCGCCTGGCTCTGGTACGAGTTGGGGGGAACCAGGGATGCGCCCTGGTTCGGGCGTGCCTCGCTCATTGGACTGGAACCCAATACGACGATGCCCGCAAATGGATTGGCCACAGCGAAGTCCCGCGGTGCTTCCCTGCTCCGCCTCAAGCCAGACGAGGAGATATCAACGTCTCTCCGCCTCCACGTCTTCAAGCCTCGCGGACCTGTCACGTCAGTGGATGCTGGCGGGCGGGTCAAAATGACTTAGACCGGAATGCGCTTTGGCGAAACCAACACGTCCGCCCGGCACCCTGCGGGGTTTTTGTCCCTGAGCTCAAACAGCCTCATTCAGCGGCGGTAACATTCCGGCAATGGCGGTTCACCCTTCTCCCATCGGGAGAAGGTGCCCGGCAGGGCGGTGAGGGACTTATCGCGCGCGCCGTTCCTGCAAGATGAGCAAGACGCCTTCGAGAACATCGCTCATGGATATCGTGGTTCCACACGCGATGGACCCGCAGGCCTTTCGTGGCGAATTAGGCTGTGCGCTCTTCATCACACCGCACCTCGTGTGCTTCACCATGCGTTGCGCCATCGGCTTCCACCACCAGCTTATGGCTCATGCAGAGAAAGTCGACGATAGAGGGGGGGACGGGAGCTTGCCGCCTGAACTTGAACATGCGCACACATCTCATCGCTCTCTAAAGCCGTCATTCCATCCAAGCGGCACGTAGTGCCGCGCGAGATGGAATCCAGCTCTCTTCGGCAAAGAGTCAGCCCGTGGCAGGTGAAGCGGGGTTCCGGCTCGCGCGCCGCTGCCGCGGCGCTTGGCCGGAATGACGAGAAAACGGGGGTTCCCTGTCTGGTCATTGCGGGCCGGTCATGG
>JANMMJ010000079.1:0-32086 GCA_031373255.1 Hyphomicrobiales bacterium | reverse complement strand
GCATTCCAAGTGCAACCCGCGGTATTGGGCATATTTATCCGGTGCCAGCAGCGCCGCCTCGCGATCGCTCAATTGTATCCCGGCGGGTTCTTTTCCCGCGTTATACCGCTGCTGCCCATGGCCTTGCCCAGGTTATCGAGTGCCTGCATGTAGCCGGGATATCGTACGGCTTTGGCTCCTTCAGCGTGAAGCTCCGGGTATACCTTAATTGCACCAGACTATCAGCGATATGAAAGCACCATTCCACGTTTTCCACTGATCGGTCATGCGGCTTGCACCCGTCCACGATTCGGTTCATATCGCGATCTTGGTGGGGAAGCGGTTCGTTGCTTTCGCGCCACAACAAGTAATCGTTTTGATCTGGCTACGCCGGGCCGGATTAGAGCGCAGAATAACAGCGGCGTCACCACACGGGGAATCTCATGGCAAAGATCAGATGGAAAGACTTATCGCGATTAAAGAGGGAAAACCCGGATGAACGAGAACGAGTATTATGCTGTCGTGAGGCGGCTGGGGCTTAATACAACGCAGTTTGCTGAAACGTTTGTGACTGCGAAAGGTGATGCGTTTTCAGTCCCTCTTGCGAGTACTCAGACAGCGGAACAAAGAACCGCAACCATTGGACGTATAAAAGAGCGTTTGGGTATCAAGTAGACCTCACTCGCTACGTGGGTTCTTTTAAGTGCTCTCTAGCTATAGTGGCGGGGAATGCCACCCATGAACGCGGCCAATTGGCCCCATCGACTTGCGAGACCAACACTTCCTCGCCGGTAACAGCGTATAATTCCGAAATTGCACGGGCTAAATCATTCTCAAGCTCTGGCACCGTGAGCTTTGCGACAAGTAGGCCGCGAAGGTCTGGACTTGTTGCAAAGAACAAGCCACTGGCGTCTTCTTCGATTTTGATTCGAATTAGCTTTGCTTGTGCGGTTAGCTTGTTCACACGTACTCGCTTTCACCGACATCTCGCCGATTGAGGGTTAACAAATTATTAAGTCCTGAACGATCAGAAGTCAAAATATTGGGCAAAACAATTTAGCAGCCTGTGACCAGCGAGGCTTCTTCAAAACGCGGCGGCCTCTGGACGCCGAATGGATCATGGCCTTCGCCCGCTCATTGATAAAATTCAGCGAAACGTCGAAGAGCCCGATGTCGATGTTCAATGCCTGCAATGAATCGAGAGCAGCGTTGCGGGCAGAAAGCGGGAAGAGGTAGAGGCTTGGCTAACAGCGCCATCGGCAGAAGTCTTGGAATTCCAGCGGCCTTTGCCGGACGGTTCGCTTACGATAGTGGCACGTGGCCAGCGCAAAGATGGCGAGTGAGGCCACTGGGCAGGGGCAGGGCGAAGCGCCCTCGCTGGCCTCTACGTTTGAAGGTCTCACGTGAGCAGCCCTAAAATTTCCGCCGCAAAAACGGGTTGTGACCGGCAAGCGATTGTCTAGGGGAGGTTTTAAGGGGGAGGTGTATGGGAAGGTGTTGACTAAAGCACCATTTATATCTTACTGTTTTTAAACAATAAAAATCTCCAATATCAGAGTGGCTGGGGGACTAGGATTCGAACCTAGACTGGCGGAGTCAGAGTCCGCTGTCCTACCGTTAGACGATCCCCCAAGGACCGTATCGGGCTAAATAGCGGGCAGCGCCGCCGCGCGCAAGGGTTCTTAGCCGCGGAACTGGCGTATCAGGCTGGCAAGGCTCTGTGATGGCGCTGCCGCGGGTCCAGGCGGTGCCGAGGCCGGAGGTGGCGGTGCTGACGGCGAAATGGTCCTCTGCAGCGGATTGGGTCCGGGTGCGATCGGATTGCGGCGCAGCGTCGGCTGCTGCTGTGGTGCGGGCTCGATCGGCCGCGCGGCAAAGCCCTGCCCGGCAGGTGCAAATCCCGGCTGCGGCTGCGGGGTGGCAGGCTGTTCGATGGGCGCAGCCGGCGCCGGCGTATCGATGGAATATTCGGAGCTCGTCGGGTTGAACGTCTGCGAACGCCAGCGATTGACGACTTCCTGCATGAAGCCGTCCTCGGGCAGGTCCTTTGACCAGTTCTCGGTGAACGAGGCGGTATTGCTCTTGGGCGACTCATTGGCCGGCAGCATGTCGAACTTGATCCGCGTCGGCAGCGCCACGCCTTCGCCGAAGGTGATGGCCTCGCCGGTGCCCATGGTGGGCATGAACTCAAGGAGGCTGGCCGCGGCATCGGAAATACCCGCCTTGAGGATCTCCTGGTCGCGCTCGTTGGTGAGGCGCAGCGAGAAGATGGTATTGCACTGCGACAGGATGGTGGGATCGAGTTCCGCCGGGCGCTGCGTCACGATGCACAGCGACACGCCGTATTTGCGGCCTTCCTTGGCGATGCGAGACAGCGCGCGCTTGGTCGGTTCGAAGCCCAGCGTCTTGTCGAGCGGCACATATCGGTGCGCTTCCTCGCAAACGAAGGTGATCGGCACGCGCCCGCCGCTCCACACGCCAAAATCGAAGGCGAGGCGGGCCAGAACCGACACGCAGACGTTGACGATTTCGGAAGGCAGGCCGCCAAGCTCGAGAATGGCGATCGGCTTGCCGGCGACCGGAACCCGGAACAGGCGCGACAGCACGTGGGCCATCGTATCCTGCACCGTGAGGCTGCCAAACATGAAGGCATAGCGGGGATCCCGGCTGATGGTTTCAACCCGCGACTTCAGCCGCTTGTAGGGCGCCAGTTCGCCCTTGAGGTCGAGCTTGCCGATATATTCCTCGAGCAGCCCGACGAGATCGGAGGTGCGGTAGGGGATCGGCGTGTCGACGCCGATATTGGTGTTGTCGAGGCCGGGGAGTGCGCGGAGCGCATTGCTGCGGTCCTTGCGCTGGTTCGCCATGTAGCGCTGCTTGGCGATCGGGATGAGTTCGCGCAAGACTTCGATATCGACTTCGCGATTGGCCTGTCCGCCGATCAGGATTTCAACCGCCTCGTCGAAATTGAGGAGCCAGAATGGCAGCTGCATGTTCTCGGGCGAGATGACTTCGGCCCAGGCCTTGAACGATTGCGAATATTCGCGATGAACGTCGAGCAGCAGGATATGTGCCTGCGGATTCTTCTCCAGGATGCGCCGCAGGATGAGCGCCACCGAGCATGATTTGCCGGTGCCGGTGGTGCCCAGGATGGCGAAATGCTTGCCCAGCATTTCATCGATCTTGACCATCGCCGGGATCGTCGGATCCTGCTGGATATGGCCGATTCGGATCGAGGTTTCGGTATCGCAGGCATAGGCCTTTGCCAGTTCTTCCTTGTTGGCGCGGAACACGATGTTGCCCAGCGACGGATAAACCGAGATGCCGCGCCGGAACTGTTTTGGCTGTCCGGATTCGTCCTTCGGCAATTCGCCGATGAACTCGACCTCGACGATGCGCAATTCCTGCTCGTTCTGGCTGTGCGTCGGCATTGGCGAGCTGAGCGCCGAGACCAGCGCCAGTGTGATCGATGTTGGCGTATCGACCTTGAGCAGCGTGCCGATTTCCGGGCTGCTGCTCGAGGGGCCGCCCCGCATGTCGTCGGTGGCATCGAGCAGGATGATGGCGTGTGCACCCGTCACGGCCACGATTCGCCCCAGACGCTCCAGTGATTTGAGTTCGGGAATCGTTGAACCGTTGCGCGAGGGTTGTTGTGTCGCCAGCATGCCGCTGCCGTGCTCCTAATGCTGCGTGGGCCGCAGGGCTGCGGCCGGAAGGGGTTGATGGAGGGGGATCATGGAAGACGGCACGTGGACCGGAAGAGTCACGGTCACCCGCGTGCCCTTGTCGCGTTCCGACTCGACGGTGAGATTGCCGCCATGGAGCCGCGCCAGTGCATAGGAGATGGGGAGGCCCAGCCCGGTGCCCTCATGCTTCTTGTTGAAACCTGAATCGACCTGGCCGAAGGGCCGCATGGCCGTATCGATATCCTGCGGCGACATGCCAAGCCCGGTATCGGTGACGGCAATGGCCACGAAGCCGCGAACCCCCATGTCGATCTTGACATGAACCCGGCCGCCATCGGGCGTGAACTTGATGGCATTGCCAAGAATGTTGATGAGGATCTGCTTGACCCTGAGCGGGTCGGCGAACAGTTTTGGAATATCCGACTGGACTTCCCGCGTGATGTCGATCTTCTTGTCCTTGGCCTTGGCCACGATGATGAGCAAGCACGAGTCGAGCACCCGCGCCACGTCGAACGGCTCGCAATCGACCGAGAGCTTGCCGGCCTGGATTTTGGAAACGTCGAGAATGCCGTTGATCAGCGACAGCAGGTGATCGGCCGCCTGCTTGATGAAGCCGGCATACTGGTTGACCTTTTCAGGCTCGGCGATCTTCATCATCATGAGCATGTCGGAGAAACCCAGGATTGCATTGAGCGGTGTCCTGAGCTCGTGGCTCATGTTGGCGATGAATTCTGATTTGGCCTTGGAGGCAAGCTCGGCTTCAACCTTGGCGGCATTGAGGGCAAGCGTCTGTTTCTGGCGCGCGATACCGTGGCCGAAGGAGTCCGAAAACTCCGCCATCAGCGTCCCGTCCTTAAACCATTTTGGCCCGAAAGTTCGCATTTGCCAAAGCCCCAATCGCCGGCAGTTTTGGGCCAAAGACAATAAGGAGCAGTTAACACAAGCACTCGGCTTGAATCGTTCGCATGCCAATCTTTGCGCATCCTCGCGAAAACTGCTATTGTCGAGCCAACGCAAGTATTTGAGGGGGATTGAGCGTTCCGCCAGGCACCGGCCTGCGGGGGCATCTTTCCGCCGGAAAGTTTTGAAGTGGACGCCTCGAGTAACCGGTTTTCGCCGGGCTCTGTGCGCAGGCAAAATACTTCGCGGTCCACCACCCAAGGTGGGCCGCCGGGAAGTGCTGAGCAACTTTATGGAGCGCTCGATCTCGGCACCAACAACTGTCGATTGCTGATCGCTGCACCGGGCGAGGGCGGCTTTGTCGTCACCGATGCATTCTCGCGCATTGTCCGCCTTGGCGAAGGGCTGGGCAACCGGGGCTATCTGGACGCCAACGCCATGGCGCGCACCATTGAAGCGCTCCGGGTCTGCGCCAACAAGCTGATCTGGCGCCGTGTGGCGCGCCGCCGTCTGGTTGCCACCGAAGCCTGCAGGCGGGCCGGCAATGGCGTGGAATTCATTGAGCGCGTCATTGCCGAAACTGGCCTCGAACTCGAAATCATCGATCGCGAGACCGAGGCGAAGCTCGCCGCCACGGGGGCATCGCCGCTGGTCGATCCGGCAGCCAGAAGTTGCCTTGTCTTCGATATTGGTGGCGGCTCGACCGAACTGATGTGGCTCACCCGGAGCGGGGAAGAATGGTCGATTGCCGCTTGGACCTCGCTGGCGGCAGGTGTGGTGACCGTATCGGAGCGCTTCGGCGGTGCCGATGTCTCGCCCGAGGCTTTTGAACAGATGCGCCTGCATCTGCGCACCGAACTTGCGGAGTTCGCCAGGCAGGTAAGTGCTGCCACTGGAACCGATGGACCGCCAGATCACCTGCTTGGCACGTCGGGAACTGTCACCACCATTGCCGGCGTACAGCTTGGCCTGCGCCGCTATGATCGCTCGTGCGTCGATGGCTCGTGGCTCGATAGTGAAAGCGTCGGTCAGGTTACCCGCATGCTGCTTGGTCTCTCCTTTGCCGAGCGCGCTGCCCACCCCTGCATTGGCAAAGAACGCGCCGATCTGGTTCTCGCCGGCTGCGCCATCCTCGAGGAAATCCGGATCACCTTCCCGTCTCCCCGCATCCGGGTGGCGGACCGGGGATTGCGCGAGGGCATATTGACCCTGATGATGCAGGAAGACGGCGTCTATGGAGGAAAGCCGTGAGCCGCCCTGGCAAGTCCACGATTGGCGACACGCGCAAGCTCAAGGTCCGCGTCAAGACCGGCAAGGGCCGCACGCCGTCACAAAAGGCCTGGCTCGAACGCCAACTCAATGACCCCTACGTGGCCGAGGCACGCAAGCTGGGTTACCGTTCGCGGGCTGCCTTCAAGCTCATCGAGATCGATGACAAGTACCGGTTTCTCAAGCCTGGCCAGCGCATTGTCGACCTGGGTGCTGCGCCGGGCGGCTGGTCGCAGGTGGCAAGCCAGCGGGTTAAATCGGTGGAAGGCCGCGGCAAGGTGGTGGCCATCGACATGCACGGAATGGATCCTATCCCCGGAGTGACCATCCTGCACAAGGATTTTTACGACGAAGACGCACCCGCCGAATTGATCACCGCACTTGGCGGCGAGAAGGCCGATGCCGTCCTCTCCGATATGGCGGCCCACGCCACCGGCCACCGCCAGACCGACCATCTGCTCATCATGGCGCTGGCCGAGGCCGCTTACGAGTTCGCCAAGGGCATTTTGAATCCCGGCGGCACATTCCTAGCAAAGGTGCTGCGTGGCGGCACCGAAGGCGAAATGCTCAAGGTCATGAAGCAGGATTTCGCGTCCGTGCGCCACATCAAGCCCAAGGCGAGCCGGGACGACTCGGCCGAACTCTTCGTCCTCGCCATGGGTTTCAGGGCCGGCCAGTAGACCATGCATGATCATCACGCCCATGACGGCCACGGTCATGCGCCGGCAAGCTACGGCAAGGCCTTTGCCATTGGCATCGCGCTCAACATTGCCTTCGTCCTGGTCGAAGCAGGATATGGATTTGTCGGCAATTCCGTAGCGCTTCTCGCCGACGCCGGGCACAATCTTTCGGATGTGCTCGGACTGGTGATTGCATGGGTCGCTGTCATTCTGTCGAAGCGCCCGCCGACCGCGCGGTTTACCTATGGCTTGCGCAGCAGCTCGCAGCTTGCCGCGTTATTCAATGCGGTGATCTTGATGATTGCCGCTGGGGCCATTGGCTGGGAATCAGTCACGCGGCTGCTCGATCCTCCACCTGTTGCAGGAACGATCGTCATGGCGGTCGCGGCAATCGGCATTCTGGTCAATGGTGTTACCGCCGCGCTGTTCGCTTCGGGGCGCAAGGGTGATCTCAACATCAAGGGCGCCTACCTGCATATGCTTTCCGATGCAGCGGTTTCTGCCGGAGTGGTGATTGCCGGCGCCCTTATCCTGTTCACCGGCTGGCTCTGGCTCGATCCGCTCATCAGTCTCGCGGTTGTCGCAGTTATCGTCTGGGGAACCTGGGGTCTGCTTCGCGAAAGCCTTGCGATGACGCTCAATGCCGTTCCGCCTTCCATCAATGCGGCCAAAGTCGGGGACTTCCTCAGAGGCCGGCACGGCGTGACAGAAGTTCACGATCTGCATATCTGGCCAATCAGCACGACCGAGGCTGCCATGACGGTGCATCTCGTCATGCCGGGTGGTCATCCCGGCGATGAATTCCTGCGCACCACTGCGGATGCGCTGAAGCATGACCACGGCATTGGTCATGTGGCGCTGCAAGTGGAATTGGACGGGGACCATTGCCCTTTGGCGCCGAGCCACATTGTATAAGTATCGCCACTGGCAGCGTGCGGCGTTTGTACTGAAAACTGGGCTTGCCGCCCATGTCACGCGGGTGTTAATCACAGCCGCCAACCTCGAGTCTTTCATCCAAGCAACCGTTCAGAAAGGTTGGCCCTCATGGCCCGGCGCCAGATTCCCGAATTTCTCACCTTCGACGACGTGCTGATGAAGCCCGGCGCCTCGTCGGTTCTGCCGGCCCAGGTCTCGACCGCGACACGGATCACCCGCGAAATTCAGTTGTCGATCCCCATCATTTCCGCTGCGATGGATACGGTGACCGAGGTAAACCTCGCGATAGCCATGGCGCAGGCGGGGGGTCTCGGCGTCATTCACAAGAACCTTGAACCCGAGGCCCAGGCCGAACAGGTGCGGCGCGTGAAACGCTTTGAATCCGGCATGGTGGTCAATCCCATCACCATCACGCCTGATGCGACGCTGGCCGAGGTCATGCGGCTCAAGGAGCAGTACCGCATTTCAGGAATTCCTGTGGTCGACGGTAAGGGAACCCTGGTCGGTATCGTCACCAACCGCGATGTGCGCTTTGCCACTGACTTGAACACCCGAGTCGCCGACATGATGACGAAGGAGAACCTCGTCACCGTGCGCGAAGGTGTCGATCATGAAGAGGCCCGCCGTCTGCTTCACAAGTATCGCATCGAAAAACTCATTGTCGTCGACGAAGATTACAAATGCGTGGGCCTGATTACCGTGACCGACATGGAAAAGGCGGCACACCACCCCAACGCCGCCAAGGATGAGCGCGGCCGGTTGCGCGTGGCGGCGGCAACGGGAACCGGGGACAATGGCTTCTCGCGCGCCGAACTGTTGATCGACGCGGGCACCGACCTGATCGTCGTCGATACCGCCCATGGTCACTCCATCCACGTGGTCGAGCAGGTGAAGCGCATCAAGAAGATATCCAACAAGGTACAGATTATCGCCGGCAACATTGCCACGGCCGATGCTGCTCGCGCCCTGATTGACGCCGGTGCCGATGCGGTCAAGGTGGGCATTGGACCGGGCTCGATCTGCACCACGCGCGTCGTGGCCGGTGTCGGCGTACCGCAGCTCTCCGCCATCATGGAATGCGCCGATGTGGCGGCCAAGGCCGACGTGCCGGTGATCGCCGATGGCGGCATCAAGTTTTCCGGTGATCTCGCCAAGGCGATTGCTGCGGGTGCAGGCGTTGCCATGATCGGCTCGCTGCTCGCCGGCACCGATGAAAGCCCCGGCGAAGTGTTCCTCTACCAGGGCCGCAGCTACAAATCCTATCGTGGCATGGGATCGGTCGGCGCCATGGCGCGGGGCTCGGCGGACCGTTATTTCCAGCAGGAGGTACGCGACAATCTCAAGCTCGTGCCGGAAGGGATCGAGGGGCAGGTGGCCTACAAGGGGCCCGTCGGCGCTGTCATCCACCAGCTTGTCGGCGGTTTGAGGGCGGCCATGGGTTACGTTGGCGCGGCGACGATTGCCGATCTCCAGGAGCGCGTCGAGTTCATCCGCATTACCAGTGCCGGCATGCGCGAAAGCCATGTGCATGATGTGATGATCACCCGCGAGTCGCCCAACTATCAGCGCCAGGGTTCCTGATCGCGATGACTATCGTACAATGGCAGCTCCTTCCGGTTTTCATCCATGTGGCGCTCGTTGCCATTATAGGCGTGCGTACCGGGCGGGCCCGCGTCGCTTCGGCGCGAAGCGGCGAAACCCGGATCAAGGATGTGGCCCTCGACAGCAGCCGCTGGCCGCCCCACGTGCGGAAGTTTGCCAACAATTTCGACAACCAGTTTCAGCTTCCGATGATCTGGTATGCCTGTATCGCCTTTCTGCTGATCACCGGCCTTGCCGATCTGGTGAGCGTTGCACTTTCATGGGTGTTTATTGGATCGCGGATCGCCCATAGTCTTGTTCACACCGGCGCCAATGTCGTGGTGCAGCGCTTCTATGCCTTCATTGCCGGATTTCTGGCGTTGCTTGCCATGTGGGTCTGGTTTGGCCTCAGGCTTTATGTGATCGGATAAATCATGCGCATGGGAGGCCGCATTGCCGCGGCCATTGAAGTTCTGGCCGGCATGCACAAGCAGCACCGGCCGGCAGCGGAAGTACTCAAGGATTGGGGCAAGGCACATCGGTTCGCCGGATCGGGCGATCGCCATGCCATCGGCACGCTGGTCTATGACAGCCTGCGCAAGCGCAATTCGCAATCACGCCACATGCAGTCGGAAGCGCCGCGGGCTCAGGTTCTGGCGACACTCAGGTTTCAATGGGGCAAGGACCTGCCGCTGATTGCTGCTGCGGTGGAGGAAGACCACGGGCCGGGAAAACTGACCGAAGCTGAAACAGCATTGCTTGATACGCCGGTCACGCTGTCCGGCGACGCCTGGATCGACGGCGATTTTCCGGAGTGGCTGGCGCCATCTTTCGCAAAAGTCTTCGGGACCCGAGCGGCGGAGCAGGGTGCCGCTCTGTCGGCCCGGGCCCCCATTGATCTCCGCACCAATACGCTGAAGACGGATCGAGCCGCGCTGCTTGAAGCGCTGGCGCGCTTTGGCGCAAGGCCAGGCCCACTCTCGCCGCTCTGTGTACGGATCGATCCGCCGGGACCTGAAACGAAGAATACCAATGTCGAGGCAGAGACGCCGCATGGATTAGGCTGGTTCGAGGTGCAGGACGCGGCTTCGCAGGTGGCAGCTTTGCTGAGCGGAGCCAAACCGGGCGAATCCGTAGCCGATATCTGCGCGGGCGCCGGCGGCAAGACCCTGGCACTGGCGGCACTCATAAACAATGAAGGGCGGCTAATCGCACATGACAGTGACCGCCACCGCTTGCGCCCGATTTTCGAAAGATTGCAAAGGGCAGGGGCGGCCAATGTTGAAATTATCCCGGCTGAGGAAAGCCGAAAGCTTGAGCGCCTGCCGAAGTTTGACTGCGTCCTGATCGATGCGCCCTGTTCAGGTTCAGGCTCGTGGCGCCGCAAGCCCGATGCCAAATGGCGCCTTGGCGAAAAACAGCTGCTGCAGCGGATCAGGGACCAGAAGCAGGTGCTCGACGTGGGGGCAAAGCTCGTGGCCCCCGGCGGCCGCCTGATATACATCACCTGTTCGGTATTGCCTAAGGAAAACATCGATCAGGTGCAGGCTTTCTGCGCCGCAAACCCGGGCTTCAGGATAAGACCGTACACGGAGCAATGGCGCAACAGCATTGACGGTCAGCCACCGATCTCGGCCAATGGTTCATCCGACACGCTGTTGCTGACGCCAGCCGATCACGATACCGACGGTTTCTTCATTGCCATTCTGGAGAAAATCTAGAGCGAGCCGGGGCCATCCTTGAGGCAGGCCGAATAGACCGTATAGCTGGCAAAGCCCGGATCGCCCGCGTAAGACAGGGTTTCGGCAACGCATGCGGCGCGCCGTTCCGGTGCTATCGTTGCTTCATGGGCAGCCACGTAGCTTTTGCCTTCGGCCTCGAGCGCCTTGCACTCTTCCACGTCCATGCTGTTGTTCTCGAATTGCCATTGGCACAGCTTGTCGACTTCGAAGTTGAGCTTTTCTTCTGCTGATGCAGGCGCGGCGGCAAGTGCCATGGCCAGAACCGCGATGGTTCGCATTGTCATTTCCTATTTCTGCCGCAGGAATTTTGACATGGCAACGAGCGTCTCGGCACTCACGTGATGCTCTATTCCTTCGGCATCGATGCGCGCCGTAGCCGGAGGAACGCCGAGCTTGATGAGGAAATCTTCGACCGTGCGGTGCCGCCGCCGCCCGTCCTGTGCCAGAACCTGGCCGCTCTCCGTCAGGAAAATTGACCGGTAGGGCTCCTGTGCGATGAGATTGTCGTCCTGAAGGCGGCGCAGCGTCTTGGTCACCGTGGCATTGGAGACGCCAAGCCGCTGAGCCACATCGGTTGGGCGCGCTTCCCCCTTTTCGTCGATCAGGTCGGCGATAAGCTCCACGTAATCCTCGGCGATTTCGGCCTGATGGTCGGCGCGGGTGCGCTGGAACGCCACAACGGCGGATGATCTCTTCATGGGCATGAATTACCCTATTGCAAATAATTTAGCCAGTGCTAAATTCGTGGCATGACCGACACAGCAGCCAGTTTAGACAGACTGATGGGATGGCGCCGCGAGCGCGGCGAGGCCTCCCTTTCCGACGTGCACCGCACGATCCGGGTCCGCAAGAACGGAACATTTTTCCGCCGTGCCGTATCCTTTGTTGGCCCCGGCTATCTTGTAGCTGTCGGCTATATGGACCCCGGCAACTGGGCCACCTCGCTGGCAGGTGGTGCGCAGTTCGGCTACACGCTGCTCTTTGTTGCGCTGCTGTCAAATATCATGGCTATCATCCTGCAGGCGCAATGTTCGCGCCTGGCGATAGGCAGCGGCCGCGATCTGGCACAGGCCTGCCGCGACGCCTTTCCAAGGACGGTATCATGGGCGCTCTGGCTCTTTGCCGAGATCGCGATTATCGCCACCGACATTGCCGAAGTCGTCGGCACCGCTATTGGCCTCAATCTGCTCTTCGGCATTCCGCTTGAACTCGGCGTGATCATTACGGCGCTCGACGTGTTCCTCATCCTCTATCTGCAGAAGATGGGTTTCCGCTGGATCGAGGCCTTCATCATTTCGCTTCTGGGCGTGATTTTCGTGGCTTTCTTCGTCCAGATCGCACTCGCCGACCCGGTGTGGGGCGATGTCGTCAAGGGCTTCGCGCCCACCACGGATATCGTCAGCAACCCCGCCATGCTGTACCTGGCGCTGGGAATCATCGGCGCCACCGTGATGCCGCACAATCTTTACCTGCACTCCGGCATCGTCCAGACCCGCGACTACGGCCATTCGCCCGCCGAAAAGCGCGAGGCGCTGAAATTCGCGACCATCGACTCAACTGTCGCCCTGATGTTCGCGCTGCTGGTCAACGCCGCGATCCTGATCCTCGCTGCCGCAACTTTCCACGAGGCGGGAAAGACGAGTGTTGCCGAGATCGGCGAGGCACATTCCATGCTGGCCCCGATGCTGGGTTCGCTGCTGGCGCCAAAGCTCTTTGCCATCGCCTTGCTGTGCTGCGGCCTCAACTCGACCGTGACCGCCACCATGGCGGGACAGATCGTGATGGAGGGATTTCTCAATTTCCGGCTTCCGGCCTGGATGCGGCGGCTGTTTACGAGGCTTGTGGCCATCGTTCCCGCTGCCGGCGTTACGCTGTATTACGGGGCTGAGGGAACAGGCGCGTTGCTGATCCTTTCACAGGTGGTTCTGGCTTTCCAGTTGCCATTCGCCATCGTGCCCCTGGTAATGTTCACCCGCGACAAGGCCAAGATGCAGGACCTCGTTTCGCCCGTCTGGCTGACGGTCCTGTCGGGTGTCATTGCCGCCATTATCATCGTGCTTAACCTGAAACTCCTGTGGGATATCGGCCAGAGCATTTTGGGCTAGGATAGACAAATAATCCTTGACAGCGCGCGCGCGCCAGGGTACAAACGGGCATTCTCCCCCATCAGGTTTTGATCAGGATTGTCTCCCATGAGCATTGAAATCTGGCGGACTTTCGTTGCGGCCTCCGCCATCCTTGTCGTCATTCCCGGACCGACCGTTTTGCTGGTGGTTTCCTATGCGCTGGGGCAGGGCTGGCGCACCGCCTTTCCAATGGCGGTGGCGTCGCCCTTGGCGATTTCACTGCCATGACGCTGTCCATGCTGGGTGTCGGCGCACTACTGCTGACGTCGGCCACGCTGTTCACCGTGCTGAAATATATCGGTGCCGCCTATCTAATCTATCTCGGGATCAAGCTGTTCCGCGCCGGTGGCACGCTCGATGCCAAGCCGCGAACTGACAAGGCTTCAGCCGTGAAGATGCTCAGTCATGCCTGGCTGGTGACAACGCTCAATCCCAAGAGCCTGACGTTCTTCGTGGCCTTCCTGCCGCAGTTCCTCGATCCGCACGCGAGTTTCCTGCACCAGATGCTGGTGTTCGAAGCGACATTCCTGGTGCTCGCCTTCGCCAATGCCTTTGGCTATGCGCTCATCGCCTCGCGGGCTCGCGGAATGATTGGCAACACGCGTGCCATCAGAGCCTTCAACAAGACCGGAGGTGCATTGCTGATCGGTGCCGGCCTGGCCACCGCCGCAGTGAGGTCGGGTAATTAGGGCGCATACTCATCAAGCTGGAGCCAAACGCGGATTGATGCCAGTTTGATGAAAGCGAGGAGCTTGAATCACGCGAGGGCCGAAACCATCAAGTCAGAACTGCCACTCCGCAAGTAGCTCTGTTCCCAGACGTGATGCAGACTTCCCTGAGCTGACGCGAATGACCCATTGCGGAAGTCAGACTGGGTAGACTCTCAATACACGTTTCGATACCGTCCTTTGCGTTGGGCCATGCGAACGCGCCGAAACCAACATCCGCCTTGTATCAAACGAGGGACCTCGCCATGAGCGACATTTCCATTCTGGGGCTTGGACCGATGGGTTCGGCTCTAGGTCGTGCCCTTATCGAGTGCGGACACAAAGTGACAGTTTGGAATCGCTCTTCCGCCAGAACCGAGGCCCTCGTCAAGTTCGGGGCGGACGGTGCAGCGAGCGTCGCGGCGGCAGTTGGGGCAAGCCCGGTAACACTCGTCTGTGTCGACAATTACCAGACAACGCGCAGTTTGTTTCAAGCTCAAGACGTCATCGGCCTGCTACCCGGCCATATTGTTGTCGATCTGACCACGGGAACGCCGAAGGAAACCCGCGAAGCCGAGCCTTGGTTCATAGAGCATGGCGCACGTTATCTGGATGGCGCCATTTTGTGTGGAACACCGGCAATTGGAACTGCCCGGGGCCTGTTACTGTATTCCGGTGATCGCGAGGCATTTGAGCGGTGCCGGCCCTTGCTCAGCGCGCTTGGCGAAGGAACCCGCTTCGTGGGAGAAAACATAGCAGCCGCGGCAACCCTCGACATGGCCTGGCTTTCGCGCATCGCTGCAGAATACACCGGCATCTACCACGGCGCTGTCATTTGCCAGTCGGAGGGCGTCAATCTCGATCTGTATTCGAGCGTGTTCCCCGAGAATGACAGTGCGCATTTCTGGCTCGAGCCGCTCAAGAAGAATGACTTTGGAAATGCTACCGCCGACGTAGCCGTCTGGAACAAGGCTGCCAAGCGCATGGCAGAGCATGCGCGAGAAGTTGGCATCAGCAGCGAAGTTCCAGATCTTGTCGCGGGCATTCTCACCAGAGCCGAAACGGCCGGCTATGGCAGGGAGCGTGTTGCTGCCATGGTCAAAATCTTACGCCACGCACCGTAATGTTAAATAAGCGTGAGCCGTTGGATCGCGAGGGTTAGTCATTCTGCAGCCCCGGAGCACGAAACTGAATGCGATTTGATGAGTAGCGCCCTTTTGGCATGCACCAGACATAGCCGTGAAGGCAAAAAAGCGGGGTATGCGACAGTGAACAAGGATCTGGATGCGGAAGTAGACTATGTAGTGATAGGTGGCGGGTCGGCGGGCTGCACACTCGCGGCGCGGTTGTCGGAAGATCCTTCGGTGTCCGTGCTTCTCATTGAGGCTGGCGCCAAGCGGGGTAATTTACTGGATTACTGGAAGATCGAGATGCCCGCCGCATTCGACCGTGTTTGGCGCAACCCGAAATTCAACTGGATGTTCGAGGGCGAGCCGGAACCCACGATGCACAACCGCCGTATCTTCCAGCCGCGCGGCAAGGTTCTGGGCGGATCGTCGGCGATCAACGGCGTGTGTTTCATTCGTGGCCATGCACTCGATTTCGAACGCTGGGTGAGAGAAGGTGCTACCGGGTGGTCATGGCGGGAGGTCTTGCCCTACTTCAAACGTGCGGAAACCTGGGAAGGAGGCGAAAGCACCTATCGCGGCGGCTCTGGTCCGGTCCACGTGCGAAAGGGCAGATACCCGACAGAACTCTATGACGTCTTCATTCAGGCGGGCGCCCAGGCAGGCTATCCGTTGACCGACGATATCAACGGCGAGTTTCAGGAAGGGTTTGGGGCGTTCCAAATGAACGTCCACAACGGTGTTCGCGCTTCGACGGCCGAGGCCTACATCCGGCCAAATGCAGGGCGGCGGAACCTCTCGGTCGCCGGCAACGCCATGGCGGAAAAGTTGATCATTGAGGGCAACCGCGTTGCGGGAGTTCAGTTCAGCAGGCTCGGCGCGACGGGCATGTCTGCCCGCGCCCGCAAGGAAGTGATCCTTTCGGCTGGGGCAATCGGTTCGCCTCACCTTTTGATGCTCTCCGGCATAGGGCCTGCCGATCACCTGGCGGAAATGGGTATCAACTGTACTATAGACCTGCCTGGGGTTGGTCAGAACCTGCAGGACCATCCTCTGGTCTACATGAAATTCAAGATCGACAAAACGGTTTCGATGTCAAGATACATGAGCAAGCGCCTCATGCTCTACACCGGCGCACGGTGGATGACGACGCACACCGGTCCTGGTGCCACAAACAACGTAGAAACCTGCGGACTGGTGCGCTCGGATCCATCGGTTCCGCACCCCGACATTGAGCTGCAGTATTTGCCGATCATTATGGACCATGATCTGGGCGTGAGCCCCGATGTGCATGGCTTCACAATTTGCTCTGGGCCGACCCGCGTTGAGGGCACAGGATGGGTGAAGCTGCGTTCATCCAACCCCGCCGACCCGCATCGCATTCTTTCCAACATGCTGTCCACCGACTACGACTTGAGGCAGATGCGTCATGCCGTGGAGATCGCTCGCAACATTGCGTCCCAGCCTGCACATAAAGGACTGGGCGTAAGCGAAGTCGAGCCCGGACCGAATGTGAAAATGCGTGAGGAGATCGACGATTATCTGCGTGGCAACACCTCGGGCGATTTCCACCTGACGTGCACCTGCAAGATGGGAAGCGGCCGGATGGCCGTGGTTGACTCCCGGCTGCATGTCCACGGGATTGAAGGCCTGCGGGTCGTGGATGCCTCAGTGATGCCCTCAATCGTCAGCGCCAACACCAATGCGACAACGATCATGATAGCGGAAAAGGCCGCTGATATGATCCTCGGCCGTTCGGCGCTTCCTTCAGCGGAAGTCGGATTCCCAGCCTGACAAGATGGCCAGCTGATTGGCTCTCTCGCATCCGCTTATGAGTCTACGGCCTAGCCAGCTTCGGCCAGTAGCGAGAGTTGCTGCTTGCCGTGCTCGCCGACCAGATCGGTGAGATGGGTCGGGTAATCGCCGGTAAAGGCATGATCGGTGAACTGCGGGCGATTACGGTCGCGGCCCGCATAGCCGGCGGCGCGGTATAGTCCGTCGACGGATGAAAATGCCAGGGAATCGACACCGATATATTTCCGCATTTCTTCAAGCGAGTGGGTCGCGGCGAGGAGATGGGCCTGCTCGGGCGTGTCGATGCCGTAGTAATCGGGATGGGTGATCGGCGGGCTGGAAATCCGCATGTGCACTTCCTTGGCCCCGGCCTCATAGATCATCCGCACGATCTTGACCGAAGTGGTCCCGCGTACGATTGAATCGTCGACCAGCACCACGCGCTTGCCCTGCACCACGGCGCGGTTGGCATTGTGCTTGAGCTTGACGCCGAGCGAGCGGATCGTCTGGGTGGGCTCGATGAAGGTGCGGCCGACATAGTGGTTGCGGATGATGCCGAGTTCGAAGGGAATGCCAAGCTGCTGGGCGTAACCGATGGCCGACGGAACGCCGGAATCCGGCACCGGCACCACGACATCGGCATCAGCCGGTGACTCGATGGCGAGCTGCTGGCCCATCGCCTTGCGGACCTCGTAGACCGACCGGCCGGCCAGCATGGAATCGGGACGCGAGAAGTAGACATACTCGAAGATGCAGGGACGCGCCGCGATCCTCGGGAACGGATGCAGCGATTCCACCCCTTCATCCGAAATGACGATGACTTCGCCATTCTCGACTTCGCGCACGAATTTGGCGCCGATGATATCGAGCGCGCAGGTTTCCGAGCAGAGGATGTAGGAGCCGTTGAATTCCCCGAGAATGAGCGGACGGATGCCCAGCGGATCGCGCGCACCGATGAGCTTTTTGTTAGTGAGGGCGACCAGCGACCATGCCCCCTCAAGGGAGCGGAGCGCATCGATGTAACGCTCGACCAGGCGCGGCCTTTGCGAACGCGCCACCATATGCAGGATCACTTCGGTATCCGAGGTCGACTGGCAGATGGCGCCTTGCGAGATCAGGTCTCGCCTGAGACTGAGCCCATTGGTGAGATTGCCGTTATGGGCAACCGCGAGACCGCCGGCCGACAATTCGGCAAAGAGCGGCTGGACGTTGCGCAGGATGGTTTCACCGGTGGTCGAATAACGCGTGTGGCCGATGGCCATGCGGCCTTTCAGCCGGTCGATGGTCTTCTCGTTGGAGAAGTGATCGCCGACCAGCCCCATGCGGCGTTCGGAATTGAAACGATGACCATCGAATGTGACGATACCGGCCGCTTCCTGGCCACGGTGCTGCAGGGCATGGAGCCCGAGCGCCGTGAGCGCGGCCGCATCAGGATGCCCGAATATTCCGAATACACCGCACATGTTCTGTCCTCAGTTGGGATTGGCCTGGCCGCCAAATTCGGGCTGCTGCTGTTGTTGCTGCGTGCCGCCCTGGGAAGGCTCGAGACCCTGGTTGAGCTGATCCAGACCGTTGATATCGTCGTTCTTGTAACCTTCTTCGCCAGGCTGTGCAGCATCGCCAGCAGGCGCCGGTGGCGTGCCCGAACTCTGCGGATTGCCAAGAATTGCGGTATTTCTGAGAGTCTCCGCGATATCGGGCGGGAAGAAGCTGAGAATGAAATCGCCGACAGTTTTGACATAGGGAAGGGTTTGCGCGTTCTTGACCCATTCTTCCTGTTTCTCCGGCGGTGTCAGCCAGCCGTAGAAGAGATAGGCAACCGCAACCAGCACAAGACCGCGCACCAGCCCATAGACAAAGCCAAGGGTGCGATCAAAGGCGCCAGCCGCCGAATCCAGCACATAGTCGGCAATCTTCACCGAGATCAGCGAAACGATGATCAGCACGACGAGGAAAACGATGCCGCCAACCGCGATGCGCGCCACGATTTCCTGCTCGACATACTGTTTTGCCAGTTCCAGCAATTGCGGATTGAACGCCGCCACAAAACCGGCGGCCGCAGCGGCACCCCAGGCTACCAGCGACAGGACCTCCCGCGTGAAACCCCTCATCAGGGCGAGAAGCCCCGAAATGATCATGATTCCGGCAAGGATGAGATCGAGAAGCTGAAAATTCATGTGGCTGGGCCCCCTGTCAGGCGCCAATCTTATATTGGGCTTTTCAAAATCACACTAGGCGATTTTCTTGTTGCCGCGGGCCTGGCCGCCGATCCAGGCGACGAGATCGACGACGTTTTCGATGGGCTTGATGCGGAGCCCCTTGAGGACCGGCAATTCGCCGCGCTCCGCCACTACCGCCTCGGTGAGCCCGAGCTTCTGCACTTCCTTGAGGCGCGCCTCGGTCTGCCCGACGGGGCGGATGGCGCCGGAAAGTGCCACTTCGCCAAAGATTGCCGTGCCATGCGGAATGACTGTTCCGGTAAGCGACGAAAGCAGGGCCGCCGCTACGGCAAGATCGGCCGCCGGCTCCCGGATCTTGAGGCCGCCGGCAATGTTGAGATAGACATCGTGCTGCCCGATCTGAACGCCGGCACGGGTTTCCAGCACCGCGAGGATCATGGCGAGCCGGTTCTGGTCCCAGCCGACCGCATTGCACCGCGGCGTGCCAAGCGGCGAAGGCGACACCAGCGCCTGCACCTCGATGAGGAGCGGCCGCGTGCCTTCGATGGAGGCGAGGATGGCGGCACCCGGAGCAGCGGATTCGCCAGCCCCCATGAACAGACGGGACGGAGTGGTGACTTCCGCAAGGCCGCCCTCCGACATTTCAAAAACGCCGATCTCGTCGGTGGGACCGAAGCGGTTCTTGACGGCCCTGAGAATGCGGAACTGGTGGCCCCGGTCACCCTCGAAATAGAGCACCGTATCGACCATGTGCTCGATGACCTTGGGCCCGGCGATCTGGCCGTCCTTGGTGACGTGTCCGACCAGAAGGATGGTGGCGCCCGATTGCTTGGCATAGCGGATCAGCGCCTCGGACCCGGCCTTGAGCTGCGATACCGTTCCGGGTGCGGCTTCAATCACCGGCGACCACAGGGTCTGGATCGAATCGATGACGACGATTGCCGGCGGCTCGCCCGATTTCAGCGTGGCGAGAATGTCCGACACGTTGGTTTCGGACCCGAGCAGCACGGGTGCGTCCGAGAGGCCAAGCCGCTGGGCCCGCAGCCGCACCTGCGCGATGGCCTCTTCGCCGGAAATGTAAACGACATGGCTGCCCTTGTTGGCAAGCGATGCGAGCGCCTGCAGCAGCAGCGTCGATTTGCCGATGCCGGGATCGCCGCCGATCAGGACGCCGGAACCCGGTACAAACCCGCCGCCCGCGACCCGGTCAAGTTCGGTGATGCCGGTTTCGATGCGGGGCGGCTGTGCGTCCTCGCCCTTGAGGCCCACGAGTTTCGACGCGCGGCCCTTGGGCATGGCGGCACCTTTGGCGCCAGAAACGGGAATGCCTGCCTGTTCCTCGATGATGGAGTTCCAGGCGCCGCAATTGTCGCAGCGCCCGGACCACTTGGACGAAACTGCACCGCAGGACTGGCAGACGAAGGTGGGGGACTTGGCCATGACCGCTATGTGGCCTTCGCTGCGTTGCCGCGCAAGCCCGTCATGCCTCGTAGGTCACGCGGCCATCGCATATGGTGACGGCGGGCTTGAGCGACGTGATCTCATGGTCGGCAACTGCTTCGATATCGCCATCAAGCACCAGCACGTCCGCCAGCATGCCTTCGCGCAGCATGCCCTTCTTGAGTTCGGCGAACTCGGCGTAAGCGCCGCCCGCGGTGAAGGCATGGATCGCATCGGCAAGTGACTGGCGTTGCGGCGGGCAGTCCGGCCGGACTGGGGATTGCGTGCGCGTTGCCTGGATGCCAAGCAGGGGATCAAGCGGTGACACCGGCCAGTCCGAGGAGAACGCCATATGCGCCCCGCTATTGCGGATGGTCTGCCAGGCATAGGCATTGGCCAGCTTGCCGCCGATGCGCGACAGGCAGGGCTCCAGCGGGATGTCAGGCACGCCGAGTCCGACAACAGGCTGCATCGAGGCAATGACACCGAGGGCCGCGAGTCGCGGAATGTCTGCCGGATCGATGACCTCGATATGTTCGATGCGATGGCGTGAATCGCGGACGCCGTTGGCCTTGCGCGCCGCTTCGTAGCCATCGAGCGTGCGCCTGACAGCTCCGTCGCCGATGGCATGGACACTGATCTGCAGGCCGTGGCCGTCGGCGCGCGTCGCGATCTCGTTGAACTGTTCCGCAGTGAACAACGGCGCGCCAAGTTCACCGGCTGTATCGGGATAGGGATCGAGCATTAGTGCGGTGAAGGATTCGAGCACGCCATCCATGAAGATCTTGACGCGCCCCGAATGCAGCATGTCGCCGCTGTAGTTCTCACGCATGGCAACGGCCTCATCGACACGCGCCGTTTCGAAATAGTTCTTCTGGTGGAATGGCACTTCCACCCGGGACGTAAGTTCACCGGATGCGCGCAGCTGGTCGAGCAACTCAAGCTGGTACCAGTTGCCATCCATATTGTGGATCGAGGTGATGCCGAGCGAGGCACAATATGCAAGGCCGCGCTTGATGAAGGCGCTGTCGATGGCGCGCTGCTGCGGTGTTTCGGGAGGCTCCGGGTCTTCGCCCGTGGTCATGCCGAGCCATTCGCGCCCGCCTGTGGGCGTAAGGGCGAGTGCTGGGGAAAAGGCGGCTGCCTCCTTGAGTTCGCCCGTGGCGAGGCCATCGCTGCCCATGACGATCTCGTTGCCCGTCGGCAGTTCGCGGCCGTGCAGGAGCCCGGCAGCCTCCAGGGCTTTGGTATTAGCCCAGAAAGTGTGGTGATCGAAACAGGCGAGCAGGAAGGGCCGGTCGCCGATGATGCGGTCAAGGTCGTGGCGGGAGATGTAGCCCTCCGGCCGCAGCATCATGTAGTTGCCGCCATTGGCAACAATCACATCGCCGGGCGGGCGCTTGCCGGCATATTCGCGCACTGCTTTCGCCAGGGCATCGAAGCCACTGATATGATTGACCATTAGACTGTCGAGTTCGACCGCGCCCACAAACAGATGCATGTGGCTTTCGACGATCCCCGGCATCACCGTGTTCATCTGGGCATCGATGACGCGTGTGTGTTTGGCCTTCAGACTGGCGATATCGCCGTTGCTGCCGAGGGCGATAATCTTGTTGCCGGCAATGGCCAGCGCCTTGGCGCGTGGCCTGATGCGATCTACCGTTAGGATACGGGCATTGCTGATGATAATGTCGGCGGAAGTCATTGGGCGTTGCGAATCCTGAGTGAACCCAATGACTTATGGCGGGTGTCGGCGGCGGGAGCAACGCCTCGCACTATTTCAAGGGAGAGGTAAATGACGATGGACCTGAAAATGCTGGCTTGGACGGCCGGTTTTACGGCCCTGCTTTGGCTTCCATACATACTGGCACGGCTCATGACTTCGGGACTGATCCCGACGCTAACCTACATGGCCGACGGCGATCCGTTGCCGGCCTGGGCGCAGCGCGCCAAGAAAGCGCACTACAACGCCATCGAAAATCTTGTGCCCTTCGCCGCCGTTGTCCTGGTGGCGCATCTGGCGGGCGCGGCCAACGGCACGACGGCGCTCTGGGCGGTCATCTATTTCTGGGCCCGTGTCGTGCACTATATTGGCTTCACCGCAGGTGTGCCTTTCGTCCGCACACTGAGCTTTGCCGTAGGCTGGCTCGCCACCATGATCATATTCCTGCAGATTATAGGGTAGAAATATCCACTTGCAGGATGCGAAAGTTCGAACCATATTAGGCGCGTTATCAACAATTGAAAGGAGGTGATCCGATGTCGAGTGAGTTCACTGCGTTTGCCGTCAGGCTCGTGCGGATCGGGACCTCGGGGGTCGCCACCTCGTGAACTTCGATCATACGGGATGCTGATCACACGCATCTCACGGAAAGGGCCGCCACGCGCGGCCCTTTTTTATTTCTGGTCCAGGACCGGATTCACGACTTCGCGGGTGTCCTTGCTTGAAACCACCGGGACGATTTCGAACGACACGCCGAATCCGCGCCATTTCAGGATCCACTCCTGTATCTTTGTGAGATCGTCGCATTCCATCAATTGAAAGCAGCGCGCGAAGTTCGGTTCGACCCAGCTATCGATGTATTTGAGGCCGTCGGGAAACATCCGCCCTTCATCCCTGACCCTCTGGTAGATCGGAATCATGTCATTGTCCTTGAAGGTCTCGATGACCATGAACAACATTGTGGGTTTCCTTAAGCTTTGAGCACTTCCATCTGGATCGGTCCGTCGGCGCGGCCATGGATGAACTGGTCGACATGGGCATTGCCGCTCTCGTCGATACTCTTGGCCGGTCCCTGCCAGATGATTTCGCCCTTGTGGATCATCGCAATGTCGTCGGCAATCTTGCGGGCCGAGGCCATGTCGTGGGTAATGGAAATGGTCGTGGCCCCAAGCCGCTTGACGCAATCGACAATCAGGTTGTTGATCACGTCCGCCATGATCGGATCGAGCCCGGTGGTAGGCTCATCGAAAAAGATAATCTCGGGGTCGGCGGCAATAGCGCGCGCAAGTCCCACGCGCTTCTGCATGCCGCCCGAAAGCTCGGCTGGATAGAGGCTGGCAACCTCGGGCCCAAGGCCGACCTGGCGCAGTTTTTCATAAGCGATGTCCTTGGCTTGCGACCGGCCCATCTTGCGGCCCTGGATCAGGCCGAAGGCGACATTTTGCCAGACCGGCAGGGAGTCAAACAGGGCACCGCCCTGAAACAGCATGCCGAAGCGGGTGAGGTAGCTGTCGCGCTCGGCACCCTTGAGGCCGATGACTTCTTCCCCGGCGATCTTGATCGAGCCCGAATCCGCCCGGAGAATGCCCAGCACGCATTTAAGCATGACGGACTTGCCAGTGCCTGACCCGCCGATCACCACCAGCGAATGGCCCTTGGGCACCGAGAGCGTAATGCCGTTCAGCACTTTCTTGGGGCCGAATGCTTTCCGCACATTGTCGAGAACAATATGTCCTTCGGCCATCGCCTACTCCGAGAACAACAGGGAGGTGAGGGCGAAATTGGCGGCGAGGATCAGGATTGCGGCACTGACCACGGCATTGGTGGTGGCGCGGCCCACGCCCTGCGCGCCGCCCTTGGAATGAAAGCCGTGATAGCAACCCATGATGGCGATGATGAAGCCGAACACAGCGGCCTTGATGAGGCCCGAAGTCACGTCGTCGACCTTCAGAAAGTCGGCGGTGTTCTTGATATAGGCAACGGCATTGAAGCCAAGCGAGCGGGTGCCGACGATGTAACCGCCCATGATGCCGATGGTATCGCCGATGGCCACAAGGACGGGGAGCGACAGCACGCCGGCGATGACCCGTGGACCCACCAGATATTTGAACGGATTGGTCGAAAGTGTCACAAGTGCGTCGATCTGTTCGGTGACGCGCATGGTGCCAAGCTCGGCAGCGATCGATGCGCCCACACGGCCCGCGACCATGAGCCCGGCGAGAACCGGGCCCAGTTCGCGCGTGATGCCGAGCGCCACGATGGAAGCGACCAGCGATTCCGCATTGAAGCGCGATGAGCCGAGATAGATCTGGAGGGCCAGCGCGCCGCCGGTGAAGAAGGCCGTGAGCCCGACGACGGGAAGCGAGTTGTAGCCGATCTTCAACATCTGCTCAGCAATCTGCCGGAAATAGATGGTCGGCGTCAGACCCTGCAGCAGCGCGTCCTTGATAAACAGGACAACGCGTCCGATTTCCGCGAGCAGTGCCAGCACGGCGCGGCCGATTTGAGCAAGGATGTTCACAAATGAGGTTCCGATTCGGGCCCTGAATATACCCGGGCGTAGCGCTGGCCCAAACGGGTGAGAAGTTCATAGGATATCGTGCCGGCCCACGCCGCGGCATCGTCTATTGTGATATTGTCACCGATGATCTCGACGCGGGTGCCGCGTGTGACCGCATTGAGCGGGAGCGCCGTAACATCCACCCCCATCATGTCCATGGAAATACGTCCGACGATGGGGCACTTGACGCCGGCGATATGAACCTGTGCCGGTCCTCCCGGTTCCCGTGATGACAGCGCCCTTGGCACGCCATCCTTGTAGCCCGCGCCAAGGACGGCGATGCGGGATGGCTTCCCGGCCGTCCAGGATGCGCCATAGCCAACGGTATCACCGGCAGGAACATCGCGGACTTGCAGCACCGTGCCATGAAGCCTGGCCACCGGCAGCATAGGGTTGGGCGCACCGGGCAACGGATTGCCGCCATAGAGCGCTATGCCAGGCCGCACGAGGTCCTGGGCGTAGTCTGGCCCAAGGAAGATACCGCTCGAATTGGCAAAGCTCGCGGGAATGCCGGGAAATTGCGCACGCAACGCTGCGAAAGCATCGCGCTGACGGAGGTTCAATGGGTGTGAGGGTTCGTCGGCGCAGGCCAGGTGGCTCATCAAAAGCGTGATGTTGAGGCCGTTGCGTGTCAGACTGTCGGCTTGCAGTAAAGCCAGTGCCGAAATGGAAAAGCCGAGCCGATTGATCCCGGTGTCGAAATGCAGCGCGCAGGGCAACTGCCGGCCATAGATCCGGCCGAAGGCGGTCCATTCCTGGGCCTCCTCATAGGCAATCAGGGCAGGGCGAAGGTCTTGCCTGGCATAAAACTCCGCCTGACCGGGAAACAACCCGTCCAGCACGTAAATAACCGCCTCGCGGGGCAGAAGACCGCGGAGTTCTGCACCCTCCATGGGCCGGGCGACGAAGAAACTGCGGCATCCAGCAGCCCACAGGGAGCGCGCTACAGGGCCGATCCCCAGCCCATAGGCGTTGCCCTTGACCGCTGCGCCGCATTCGGCTGGTGCGGCCCGTGCGGCCAGCCTCCGCCAGTTCTCCTGGATGGCCGGGAGATCGATGGTCAGGACTGCGCCGGCCAAGCCTTCGGGCGTCTCAAGCGGGGAACGGATGTTCATGAGCAGCGCATTAAGCGGCAAACTGCGGCAAGGGCAAGACTCGAAGCCGGAGTTTGTGTGAATTGGCGGGGCGAGTTAGCCTGCGGAAAGATTGTGGAAGGACGTGCAATGACATTGGTAAGAACCGTGACACTTCCCGGAGGCCGTACTATTCCGGCACTCGGGCTTGGAACCTGGCACATGGGCGAAAGCCGCAGTGGCCGGGCGGTCGAAGTGGCAGCACTGAAGGCTGGAATCGACGTGGGCCTGACCGTCATCGATACCGCCGAAATGTATGCCAGTGGCGGTGCTGAGGAGGTGGTGGCGGAAGCCATTTCCGGCCAGCGCGACGAAGTCTACCTGGTGAGCAAGGTCTTGCCGCAGAATGCCTCCGCCAAAGGCACCATCGCGGCTTGTGAGAAGAGCCTGAAGCGCCTCGGGACGGATCGCATTGACCTCTACCTTCTGCACTGGCGTGGCTCATATCCCTTGGCTGAGACTGTCGAGGCATTCGAGCGCCTCAAGACGGATGGCAAGATTGGCGATTGGGGTGTGAGCAATTTCGATGTCAGCGACATGACCGAACTGGCAAGGCTGAAAAACGGCAACCGCTGTGCCGCCAACCAGGTAATGTACCATGTGGGCGAGCGTGGCATCGAGTGGCAGCTTTTGCCTGATAGTCAGCGCGCCGGAATTCCGGTCATGGCCTATTGCCCATTGGGGCAGGGTGGCATTCTCGATGAACCGGCACTCATTGGACTGGCGCTCCAGCACGGTGTCGAAACATCCGCCATTGCACTCGCCTATCTGCTGTCGAAGCCGGGCGTTCTGGCAGTTCCCAAATCAGCTAAAACAGAACGTGTACGCGCCTTTGTCAAAGCCTATGACGTGAACCTGACCGAGAACGACCTGGCAATTCTGGACAAGGCATTTCCGCCGCCAAAACGGAAATCTTCCCTCGCCATTACCTGAACCTGAACGGGATCTTAGTTGTCGTAGTCGAGCCGCATGCTGGTGATGCCGACGGCCACGTTGAGGCCTTCCTGGCCCTGAAGGCTGAGCGGCTGGAGAGCAACAGAGTCCTCTAGGCCGCCAATAAGCACATTGGCGCCAAGCCCAATCCCGGCTGTCGCTTCCGCTGATCCGCCAGCATACCCGCCTTCGAGCGCGCCACGGCCAAGCTCGCCCGGCGCGAACACCAGCCAGCGGATATAGCTCTTCGACGTGAAGCCGATGTCGATGCCAAGCTTGCTGATCGAGCCGGAATAGGATTGCGCCGGCTTGTCACCCGCCGGATGGAAGGTGCATTGCATGCTCTTGGAAGACCCGATGATCAGGCCGATGCCGCCTTCGACCGTGCAGTTCAGCGCGCCAACGTTGACCCCGGATTTCGCATCGGCTGGAACAGATGCCAGCGGGGCGAGGAGCAATGCGATGGCGGGCAGGAGAAAACGCGAGGCTGATGGCATGATCTGAACTCCAGATGAAAAGGGGATAGGATGGCTGCGAACGCCGCCATCATATCAACATCCGGCCCCCAGGCAAAGTTCCAGGAGATCAAGGTTAAAACTGAAGTTCAGCGGAATTGTTCCGGAAGGTAGTCGGACTTCACAAGGTTCTGGAATTTGGTGAGTGTCGCCTCGAACTGCAGTTCGACGATGCCGGTGGGGCCATGGCGCTGCTTGCCGATGATGACCTCGGCAACGCCTGTTGCCTTGTCCATCAGGTCCTGCCATTCCTGATGCTCGGTGGTATTCGGCCGCGGCTCCTTTCGGGCGAGATAATACTCCTCGCGATAGATGAACAGTACGACGTCGGCATCCTGTTCGATCGATCCAGACTCGCGAAGATCGGCGAGCTGCGGGCGCTTGTCGTCGCGGTTTTCGACCTGCCGCGAAAGCTGTGATAGGGCGATGATCGGTACCGCCAGTTCCTTGGCCAGCGCTTTGAGGCCGACCGTTATTTCCGAGACTTCCTGCACGCGTCCTTCGGCTGCCTTGCGGGCCGAGCCTGCGAGAAGTTGCAGGTAATCGACAACGATTAGACCGAGACCGCGCTGTCGCTTGAGCCTGCGGGCCCGGGCCGCAAGCTGGGCGATGGTGATGCCGCCAGTTGCATCGATATAGAGCGGCAACGACTGTAGTTCGCGCGACACTTCCACCAGCCGGTCGAATTCGTCGCTGGTGATCTTGCCACGGCGGATACGCTCTGAAGAGATGCCTGCCTGTTCAGCGATAATGCGCGTTGCCAGCTGTTCCGAGGACATTTCCAGCGAGAAGAAGGCGACGACGCCGCCATCCATTACCTTGACCGACCCGTCGGCCTGATGCTCGGCGTTGTAGGTTTTGGCGACATGATAGGCGATATTGGTGCCGAGTGCTGTCTTGCCCATGGCCGGGCGCCCAGCAAGGATGATGAGATCGGAGGCCTGAAGGCCACCCATCTTCTCGTCGAGGTCCTTGAGCCCGCTCGAAATGCCGGAGAGGCCGCCATCACGCTGGTAGGCGCTGGCCGCCATGTCGATGGCATCGGTGAGGGCCCTGCCGAAGGGTTGGAAGCCCTGGCCGTACTTTCCCGTCTCGGCCATTTCATAGAGCGTCTGTTCGGCCTGTTCGATCAGGTCGCGCGCCGTGAGATCGACCGGCGTGTCGAAGGCGCCGGTGACGATATCGGTGCCGACATTGATGAGCTTGCGGCGCTGCGCCAGTTCGTAAATGGTCCGGCCATACTCCTCGGCATTGATGATGGTCGTGGCTGCCGCAGCCAACCGCGCCAGGTAAACCGGACCGCCAATTTCCTTCAGCGTTTCATCACGGTCGAAATAGGATTTCAACGTGACCGGGCTGGCGAGCTTGCCGGCGCGGATCAGCGTTGACGCGGCCTCATAGATGCGGGCGTGCACCGACTCAAAGAAGTGATCAGGCAGCAGGAATGGCGACACCCGGTCGCAGGCGTCATTGTTGACCAGAATTGCCCCCAGCAAAGCCTGTTCCGCCTCGAGATTGTTGGGTTGCGAACGGTAGGGCTCGTCGGGATTTTCCGGATCGACGGTGCGCAGTGTTGCTTGGCTTGCCATGGTTTCTACTTAGCGGATGAAATGAGTGAGCGGGCACGCCGAATCATGTTGTGCGCGCTATCCACAGACACACCAAAATAAGGATTTACAACGGCCCGAAACTACTCCGCCGGAACGGATTTGAGCCTGGGCCGCTTGGCATCTGTTTCCCGCAGGCGTTCTTCTTCCTGAATCATGTAGTTACGCTGCAGCGGCAGGGCATGCTGATTCTTGCAGAATTGGATTTGAAAATTATTCATGCCGGAATAGCGGAAGGCCGTTTCCGATGCGGCAAGATAGAACTCCCACAAGCGGCAGAAACGCTCATCATAAAGTTGCCGTGCGCGATCGCGATGATCGGCAAAGCGCTTGGACCATTCGGCGATGGTCTTGGCATAGTGCAGCCGCAGGATTTCGATGTCCGTGACATAGAGGCCGTGCCGCTCGATGTGGGGCATGACCTCCGAAAGTGCCGGGATATAGCCGCCGGGGAAGATGTACTTCTTGATCCACCCGCTTGTGGCGCCCGGCCCATCCGAGCGGTTGATCGAATGCAGCACGGCGACGCCATCGTCCTTGAGAAGGGCTGAGCACTTTTCAAAAAACTGGCCATAGTGCACCACGCCGACATGCTCGAACATGCCCACCGACACGATCCTGTCGAACTTTTCGTTGAGTTGCCGGTAGTCGAGCAGCTTGAACTGGATTCGCTCCGAAACTCCGCGCTGTTGCGCCCGCTCATTTGATACCTTGTGCTGCTCCTGGGACAGCGTGACGCCCGTGACGGTGGCCCCGCACGTCTCCGCTAGGTAAAGGCCAAGACCACCCCAGCCTGAACCGATATCGAGGATCTTCATGCCGGGCTTGATCTGCAGCTTGGCCGCGAGATGGCGTTTCTTGGCCAGTTGCGCATCCTCAAGCGAGGTCACCCCATCTTCGAAATAGGCACAGGAATACTGCCGGTCACGGTCAAGGAAAAGGTCATAGAGCTGGCCCGAGAGATCATAGTGGTGGGCGACATTTTTCTGCGAGCGGCCGATCGGATTGTACTGGTCGAGGTGCTTCATCGCCATCCGCACCCGGTTAAGCAGGCGCAATGAAGCCGGATAGGAGCGTCCTTCGAGATTGACCAGGAAGATTTCGAGAATGTCGTAGATTGTGCCGGTCAGGACCTGAAGGCTGCCATCCATGTAGCATTCGCCGAGGTAGAAATCGCCATCGAAGGCTATTCCTGCCGCTGCCTTCTTCGTCTTAACCTTGAAGGCGATGGGCTTTCCGGTGCCGTCTCCGTAGTGATGAATGTTTCCGACATGGTCGGTAACTGCTAGCTGTCCCGACTTCACCACGTATTTAAGCGCGCGATCGAGCAAGGTGTACATATGCACAGCTCCTCGGACGGCCAGATCCCCTGATTCACTGACGCCCGCATTCCACTCATTATTAACAAAAATTAAGCATGATTGTCACGGTTCTGCAATATGGCCGGGAACGCTTTGGTTAACAAAAAAAGGCTACCCAGAGGCAGCCTTTCCCGTAAAAATTGTATCTTGGCGGGCGGCTTAAGTTTCCTCGCCAGTCTCGGTTGCTGTCTCTTCAGCAAACAATTCCTCGGCCGCGGCCCGGGCCTCGGCGCGGTCGGAAATCGGTCCGGTAAGGACTTCGCCGCGTGACTGGGCATCGGCTTCGTCGGCCGAGCGTGCCACGTTGACGGTCACCGGAATAATAACCTCCGGGTGCAGCGCAATCCGCACCGTGTAAAGTCCGATGGTCTTGATCGGGTTGTCGAGCAGCACGTGGTTGCGTTCGACCGCCACACCTGTGGCAGACGCAGCCGTTGCGATATTGCGCGTCGACACCGAACCGTAGAGTTGGCCCGACTCGCCGGCCTGCCGCAAGACCACAAAGCTCTTGCCTTCCAGTTTCTTGGCTTCGCCCGCAGCACCGCCGCGGCGTTCCGCGTTCCGCGCCTCAAGGGTCGAACGGTCGCGCTCGAATTTGACGCGATTGGCTTCCGTGGCGCGCAAGGCCTTGTGCAGCGGCAAAAGGAAATTCCGGGCGTACCCTTCCTTGACCTTGACCACTTCACCCATGGCGCCAAGCTTGTCGACACGTTCCAGGAGAATGACTTCCATTGCTGTCTCTCCTTATTTCAGCACGTAGGGCAGGAGGCCGAGGAAACGCGCGCGCTTGATCGCCTGGGCGAGTTCGCGCTGCTTCTTGGCCGAAACCGCCGTGATGCGGGACGGAACGATCTTGCCGCGCTCGGAAATGTAACGCTGCAGGAGGCGCACATCCTTGTAGTCGATCTTGGGCGAATTATCGCCGGAGAACGGGCACGATTTGCGGCGGCGGAAGAACGGACGGCGGGCTCCGCCGGCTCCGGCGCCTGATGACTGACCGAATGACATTATTCTGCCTCCACTACGCTGACTTCCGGTTCACGGCGGCCACGGCCACCGCCGCGCGGGCCGTCATAGCTGCCACGGCCTTCAAAGCCGCCACCGAAGTCGTCGCGGTCATCGCGCCGCGACGGCTTCATCATCGCCGAGGGGCCATCCTCATGCTTCTCGACCCTGATGGTCATGAAACGGATGATATCTTCGTTGATCGACATCTGCCGCTCCATTTCAGCAACCGCGGCAGGCGGCGCATCGATATGGAGAAATGAGAAGTGCGCTTTGCGATTCTTGCGGATGCGGAATGTGAGGGACTTCACACCCCAATATTCGTTCTTGGTGACCTTGCCGCCGAGTCCGGTGATGACACCCTTGAACTGATCCGTCAGTGTATCGACCTGTGCGTTCGATGCATCCTGACGTGTCATAAACACGTGTTCGTAAAGAGGCATATCTGGTTAGAGCCTTTCGAGTTTCGTTTCGCTTGCAGGAGCATCCAGCGCAGAGCCTCTGACGAACCTTGAGAAACGAAAGGCTCGAAAGACCGGTCGACGTTAGAGCGGAGACACGGGAAGCCGGGAATTAACCCTGGATTGTTAGCACAACCCCTTCCGTTCAGCCCCCAGCCAGATACCCATGGGCGAGGGGGTTATGGCCGAAACGGCCATCGAAGACAAGGGCGTTGTTAAAGCCCGTTCAGGCCGACAGCGGCCATAAAAAACACCGGCCAGGAGATCTGGCCGGTGCCCGAATGTGTTGACTTGCTTGGCCTAGGCCCAGAAGTCTGCGCCGCAATGCTTCGGCAAGCCTGCGATACCGAAATCGATCTCGGCGGTATCGGTATCCGTAACACCTTCCGCAGTGGTAACTGTTGCGGTGTTGGTGATGCTGTCTGGATCGCGCAGGTACCATTCCTCGAAGCCGGCGTCGGCGCCGCTGAACTTCGAGTAGAGATAGATGAAATCGTCTCCCTCCAGCCCGGCGAATTCTTCTTCGCTGATCAGCATGACATAATCGCCATGGCCGCTGCCCGTGCTCCAGTCCGTGAGATCGACCGACTTGTTGCCATTCGAGTCGAGATCGTAGAGCAGGGTGGACGGCCCGGACGTGA
>JANMMJ010000268.1:0-2772 GCA_031373255.1 Hyphomicrobiales bacterium | reverse complement strand
AGAGAGGTCTCGATCTCTTGGCCCGGAAGAAGACGCAGCAGCGAAGCGCCGCGCGACTTCGCGGTTGCAATGCCATAGGCCGGCATGGTGGTATTTGGTTCCAGCCCGATCAACGCGCCGCGGCCATGCCACGGCGCGTCTTGCGTCCCGGCAAGTTCGTACCACAGCCAGGCACAGGGAAAGCGGCTGCCGTCCCATAAAAGCTGAACCGCGATGGCGTTGTCTCTCCGGCGAATGGCAAGCCATGCGTCTTTGAGATCATGCAGATAGGCCAGCGCCGACATCACTTCCGCTGGATGACGAAGATCGAACGGACCTGACTTGCCATCGACTTCTGGCCACATGCCAGACGCTCCCGGGCGCAGCGGATTGGCTGGTGGATCAAAATTGTCATCGACTTTGACCTTGCCGCCGCCGGAGGTAATCTCGACCGGCCCGGCTAGTAAATCCGACCCGAAGGTCGGGTGGTGTCCCCACATCACCTCAAGGGGATGCGCACCGCGCATGCGGAGATGTTCGGTGACAACCAGACTGTCGCCATCGACCGCCAGGTTCCGCTCCATCTCCACCGGCACGGCATAAAAGCGCCGCCACAGGCGGAGGCTCCGCGGTCCGGCTTCAACTCTCCACGGAGAAATCGAGGCCTCGCCGTGGAAGCCGTGAAATACGCCGTCAATACTGCAGGCATCCCCGCCATTGGGGAACAGCAGAGGCCAGCCGCCGGTATAGCGGGTGAGCCATTCGATCTCGTCACGCGCCGCGAAGCTGCCGATGGGCAGCGAAATGGCATCCCAGGGAACCTGGCCGAGTACCGAGAGCCCGGTCGCGATATGGGTGATGGCATTAATGGTTCCACCCACCTGCGGGTTGACGGTGACCCGCATAGCTTCATTCTCGATGACGACCGGCCCCGCCGCGCCTGTCATTTGACGGCACCTGCCATGAGGCCGCGGATGAAATGTTTCTGGAAGGCGATGTAGAGGATGAACATCGGCGCGCTGGCGATCACCATGCCCGCCATGGTAAGCGGCACCTGGTTGTTGTAGCGGCCTTGAAACACGCTGATGCCCGCCATCAATGTGCGCTTGGAATCGTCCTGAAGGAAGATGATGGCGATCAGCAGGTCGTTCCAGACGTAGAGTGAGTTGACAACCACCAGGGTGAGCAGCGGCGGCAAGGACAGGGGCAATACCACCCTCAGCAGAGTCATGAAGGGCGAGGCTCCATCCATCTTGGCCGCCTCGAGAAGCTCGCGCGGCACCGTGCGGAAAAACGTCGTGAGCAGATAGACCGAGAACGGCGTGATCAATCCGGCATAGATGATCATGGCGCCCGGAAAGGTACTGATGAGTCCGAGGCGAGTATAGAGCACGAACAGCGGCACGATCATCACGACCGGCGGCACGGCCATCAGGGCCGTGCTCGTGAAGAACAGCGCTTCGCGGCCGCGAAAGCTCATGGTAGCGATAGCATAGGCGGCAAGGCATGAGACAACGATGCTGATCGTCACGGAGCCCACGACAAGCAGCGCGCTGTTCGCCATCCAGCCGAGAAAGGGGCTGTCGGCAAGCACGGCGCGGAAGTTTTCGAGCACCGGCTGCGACGGCGGTCCAAGCTTGTCGAAGGCGTATTCCTCGTCGCTCTTGAGCGATGTCATGATCATGAAGGCGGTCGGTATCAGCGCCATGAGAGCAGCGATTGCGAGCACGGATTGCTTCACGGCGGTGCCTGCGGAGAACGCCTTCATCTCCGCTCCGCTTCCTCCGCCAGGCGCCGGGCGCGGAACAGCGGATAGATCAACGCCACCGAAACCAGGAAGAGCAGGACCGAGGCGGCGGACGCGATGCCGGGAAGGCTCATGCGGATCAGCGCGTTGAAGATATAGAACTCGATGACCATGGTGGCAGTGCCGGGTCCGCCGCGGCCGCCGCCCACCACGAAGACATAGGCAAAGACGGCGGAGAGGATGGTAATGACGCTGATCACAACGTAGAATTCGATCACGCCGCGCAACTGCGGAATGATGATATAGCGGACCCGCTGCCACCAGCTTGCGCCCTCGAGCCGCGCCGCCTCGATGATCGCTTCGTCAAGGCTCAGGAGACGGGCGAGAAAGAGAATGATGCCGAGTGCGGACTCGCGCCAGATGATGAGGATCATCACCGTCCACAAGGCGACGTCCGAGGAACCGATCCAGTCGAGCGCCAGAAAATCGAGGGAGAACCAGCGCAGCACCTCGTTCACCGGTCCGGAAAACTGGAACATGCGCTTCATCACCACGGCAATGATGGGCACCGCCAGGATGAACGGCACGAAGACGATTATGCGGTAGAGCTTCCAGCCCGCGACGCGCTCATAGAGCAGGATCGAGACGAGCAGCGAGATCGCCACCATCGCCGGTATGGTGAGCAGAAGCTGCACATTGTGCAGGACCGATTCCCAGAACACACCCTGGGAGAGAATGAGCTGATAGTTTCGCAAACCGATCCACGGTCCATCGATGCCGCGCACCATCTTGAAGCTGAATTCGAAGATGCGCACCAGCGGATAGCCGAATACGAAGCCAAGCAATGCCACCAGTGGCAGCACATACAGGTAGGGCCGGAGGCGTATCGCGCGGCTCATGACGGTCGCGGCTCCCGCAACGGGAGCCGCTGCGCCGCACCCTTACATCTTCGAGAGATCATCCGCCCACTTGCGGTAATTCTCCACCATGTCGGGATTGAACTCGCGCCACTCCTTGGCGACGTCGGAAGCGAGTTCGCCCGCCTG
>JANMMJ010000075.1:0-2079 GCA_031373255.1 Hyphomicrobiales bacterium | reverse complement strand
ACGCAGGGCGCAGACGGCGTTTACGTGGCTTCCGGCGATGACTCATTTCATGTTGCCGGGCGACAGGTCGCTGCAGTCGATGCCACCGGAGCAGGCGATGGCTTTACCGGCGCCCTGCTGGCGGAACTATGCCGGGGACAGCCACTGCGGCAGGCCGTGACGTTCGCAAATGCCGCAGCAGCGCTGTCAACGCTTGGCTACGGCGCCGTGGCGCCATTGCCCCGGCGCGAGCAAGTGGCGGCTTTCCTTGCGGCCTGAAACGTCTATTCTGGGGCCATGACGGCCCTTCTCACACGCCGGGATGCTCTTGCTGCTCTCGCAGCAGCTCTGGCAGTTCCGGCCCATGCCCTGATCGATGTGGACGATACCTTGTCTTCGTTCACCGGCGGCAAGCCTGTGGCAGAGGGCCGTGTTTCGATCGAGATGGAAGACGTAATCGCAGACGGCTTCACCGTTCCGATCAGCCTCAAGGCCGAGAGCGCCATGACGGAGGCGGAATACGTGACCGAGATCCTGCTGCTCGCGCCTGCAAACCCTTTTGGGAAAGTGGCTGTCTACTCCTTCACGCCCCTCAGCGGTGAGGCGCGGGTGGCTACACGTATCCGTCTGGCCGGACGCCAGACCCTGATCGCCATTGCGAAATACACCGATGGAACGTGCTGGGCGGGGCGCAAATCGGTAGAGGTCCAGACCAACGGCTGCGAGGGTTGAAGCATGAGTGCAGCACCCCGCGTAAAGATTCCCGACAAGGCAGCCAAGGACGAGATCGTCGATGTGCGGACCTTTATCACCCATGCCATGGAATCCGGACTGCGCAAGGATGAGGCAGGGCAGAGTATCGCACGGCGGATCATCAACAGGTTTGAGGCAAGCTTTGACGGTCGGCCGGTGTTTTCGGCTACCATCGAACCCGCAGTGGCAGCAAATCCCTTTATCCGCTTTGCCATGCGCGCGACCGCGAGCGGCGATCTGATCTGCACGTGGCACGAAGAAGGCGGCAATAGCTGGACGGCGATGGCTCATCTGGAGGTTACATGAAGTTTATCTTTGCGGCACTGGTCCTGTCGGCCAGCACGGTGACAGCTTTTGCCGCCGACGGCTCACAGCTGGCGAATGGCTGCGGCGGCTGCCATGGCCAGACTTCGGCCGCCGGTGGCATTCCGGTACTGGAGACGATGGCCAAGGCGGATATCGCCGCTGTGCTTGAGCAATATCGAAGCGGAGCGCGGTCCAACTCGCTGATGAAAACAATAGCTGAAAGCCTCTCGGCAGAAGACGTCGCAGCTCTCAAGAGCTATTTCGCGGAGATCTACAAATGACAATTTCGCGAAGGACGTTCATCGTGGGTGCTGCTGCCCTCACTTTTGGTGCGTTGACCATCAATGCCAATGGGCAGGCAAAACACCGGATTGTGGTATTGGGCGGGGGTGCTGGCGGGGCTACCGCAGCGCAAACACTTGCCAGGCTTACCGGCGACGCCACCGAGATAACCCTGATCGAGCAGGACAAGACCTACACCACCTGCTTCTTTTCCAACCTGGTTCTCGGCAACATCCGGACCATCGAGTCGATCACGCATGACTATAGCAAGCTCAAGGGCATCAAGGTGGTGCAGGCGCGAGCGGCTGAAATCAGGCGTGACGCCAAGCGCATCGTTCTCGCCGATGGTTCGCAGCTTGGTTACGACACACTGATCCTGTCACCGGGGATTGCTCTCGAATACGGGTCGATCCCCGGCTATTCCGAAGACGTGGCCGAGCACCTGCCGCACGCCTGGAAAGCCGGTGCACAGACGGTTGCTCTCAAGGCACAGCTGGACGCCCTGAAAGACGGGGCAAGCATCGTCATGATTGCGCCGCCCAATCCCTATCGCTGCCCGCCCGGACCTTACGAGCGCATCTCGATGATGGCGCATCTCATGGCTTCGACCAGACGCAAGAACGCGCGAATCACGATCCTTGATCCCAAGGAGAAGTTTTCAAAGCAGGCCCTGTTCATGGAGGGCTGGGAAAAGCATTACCCCGGCATGGTGCAATGGGTGGGGAAAGACGTGCTCGGTGAAATCAAGAGCCTCGACCC
>JANMMJ010000040.1:0-1718 GCA_031373255.1 Hyphomicrobiales bacterium | reverse complement strand
GCGGCCAAGGTGGGTCTGGCGCTGGAGCATGGACTTGAAGTGGTCGCGGTCGAAATGATTCCCGGGCCCGATACGCAGCTCAGCAGCTACAACACGTTTATCTCGGATGAGGGCAAGAGCCTGTTTGCCTTTACCAAGCGGGTGATCAGGCGGTACCCGGTCAACAGTGGCAATGGCTGCTACCACATTACAGCATGGGAACCTGAAACCGCGCGGCTGGGGCAGAAGTTCTTCGATTTTCTTGGCTTGCGCGGGTTTGCAAATGTCGAGTTCAAGCAGGATCCGCGCGACGGCGAACTTAAAGTAATCGAAGTCAACGCGCGGTTTACCGCCGCGCATGAGTTGATCGTGCGATCCGGTGTGCTGGCGGACCTCATCGCCTATTGCTACCTGACCGGGCAGCCCGAACCGCTGACGACCGAATACCAGCAAGGCCTGCGGCTGTGGTATCCCATCCTCGATTTTCTCGCCTATCTGCAACTGTCGCGACGCGGCGAGCTCAGTTTTTCGCAGTGGGTCAGCGGCATTGCGGGCAAGCCCCTGGTGTTTGCCCTTGCGCAGCTCAGCGATCCGCGCCCGGCATTCTGTGCAATCGTATCGAATTTTCAGCGGCTGATCCGGGGCCGCGGATGATGGCGGAAAAAGTCCCAGCAACAGCGCTCGGCGAATTCGCGGCCGCGCTGATGCAGACAAAGGGCGTCGATGAAGCGCAGATCAGCACGGTGGTGCCCAATCTCATATGGTGCGAACTGGCGGGGCGTTCCAATTTTGGTATCGAGCGCCTGCCCATTCATTTGAAGCGCGCCGGGCTGGGATTGATCAAATGCCCCTGCTCTCCGCAATTTGAGCAGCTGTCCCCGAGTGTCGCGCGGCTCGACGGCGATTCCGGCTTCGGACACTATGCGTCCGCGCTGGCGATGGATCGGGCGATCCAGTTGGCGCGCGATACCGGCGTGGGCATCGTTGGGGTGCGGAACAGCAACTTCTTTGGGGCTGGCGCTTACTATGTGAAACAAGCTGCCGATGACGGCATGATTGCACTTGCCATGAGCAACTCGTTTCCAAAGGTTGCGCCATATGGCGGCATCAAGGCAGTTCTTGGCACCAATCCATTCGCCTTCGGCGCACCACGGCGCAACGGCGATCATCTCCTTTTCGACATGGCGACAAGCGGATTGGCTGGCTCAACAGTGCGCGAGCATATTGCCCGGAACAAGCCGCTGCCCGAGGGACTGGCGGTCGATGCCCTTGGCCAGCCGATCACTGATGCACGCAAGGTAAATGAAGGGGCGCTGCTGCCCTTCGGCGGCGCCAAGGGTTATGGGCTTTCGCTGCTCGTCGAAATCCTTGCCGGCGTCCTCACCGGAGCCGGCGTGGCGGATGGCGTCGGCTCGATGTATCAGGATTTTACCCGTTCCGGCGACAACGGGCATTTCGTGATGGCGCTGGATGTCTCGCGGTGGATGAGCATGGATGAGTATCATGCGCGCTTCGATGGCCTGGCGATGGCGCTGAAAGCGTCGGGCGACAAGGTTCTTCTGCCTGGCGAGATGCGCTGGCAGACCTATCGCGACAATCTCGCCAATGGTATCGCAATTGACCCGATCATTGCCAAATCAGTGGGCGGCTTCGCACTGGATGCCGGCATCAAGCCGCCGTTTGCGGTTCCTGCGTAGTTTTACGCGCCGATACTGGAGATTGACGGATGGATCTGAAAC
>JANMMJ010000024.1:0-22536 GCA_031373255.1 Hyphomicrobiales bacterium | reverse complement strand
GTTGAGGCGCCAATTCCACCCCCCATTGATCGTCTCGCATGCTGAAGCCGGCGACTGCAGTGTCATTTTGTGCCTTTGGCGCGTCGTAGTCCGGATCGGTAAAGACCCGTGCAGGCTGGGGCGGCTGGGCCGGAATGGCGCGGATTTCATGCAGGGGCAACCTGCCGGCTGCGGTTTGCGGACGCTGGCTCCTGATCTGGTCCGACAGTTTGGTGAGATCGCGAATCCTGCGGCTCAAGCGGTCCTGGGTTTCGGCGAGTTCGGGTTCCCGCGGCGGTGGGATGGGCTGTGGACGGTAAGTTTCGAGTTGTACCGGTTCGCCTTGCACCGGCCTCGGTGGCTCGACCCACTGGCGCTGCGCCAGAGCTTCCTCGGTTTCGCGGAGACGGGCTTCCAGTGCCTGGTTCGACTCAGTGCGGCGGGCCAGTTCCTGCTCGGCCACGGCAAACTGTTCACGCAGTGTCTGTAATTCCGCTGCCTGTTCTGAAAGCAGGCGGTTGCGGCTGTCGAGTTCCTCGCCAAGCGCGCCAATGCGGTTGCGGTTGCGCATTACCTCGGCGATCTGCCCGGTTTCGCGCGCTTTAAGATTTTCCGCGAGTATTTCAGAGCGCCTTTGCAGCATGGCATATTCGGCGCGGAGGCGATCCTTGTCGGCCTGAAGTTCGATGAGGTTGGCCGGAATCTGCTTGCGGGTGCGGCGGGCGCCGAGCCGGTAAGCGACATTCCAGGCAAATTTGCCGAAGAACAGCGCAATCAGCGATGCCACGGCAAATCCCAGCACAACAAGCATCACTGTCTCAAGTTGAGACATAGACCCTCCAGATCAAGCCCTTCCTTCGGCAGAAGCTGGCCCGTTCAAAATCATGGACAATCATAGCGGGGAGAAAACGCGCTTGCGACAGGAAACTGGGGCGATGATCCGCGGGGCAATATCAACCTGGGAAATATTCTAAATAACTCTTTTAAATCAATATATTACGCTACTTTCAGCTCCTGCCTGCCGAGGAGAACTTCGGTAATCGCAGCGGCGGGAACCGGCTTCGAAAAGAGGTAGCCCTGGAACTGGTGGCAGCCGGCCAGACGGAGCAGCGGTATTTCCTCTTCCCTCTCGATTCCCTCCGCAGTTGTCGGAAGGCCAAGCGCTTCGGCCATGGTGATGGTGGCGCGGAGCAGCAGCAGGGCCTGGGGCGAGGTCAGGACTTCCTTGATCAGCGAGCGGTCCAGCTTGACGCGGTCGAAGCGCAAGGCGCGCAGGTGGCCGATGCTGGAAAAGCCCGAGCCGAAATCATCAAGCGAGATCCGGACCTTCATATCGTGCAGCTTGCGGATTGCCGCCGCGGCGCGCTCGGTGTTCTCGATGATCGAGCTTTCGGTGACTTCGAGTTCAAGACGGCTGCCATCGAGTCCTGACTGCTCAAGAATGCTCTCCACTTCGGCAGGGAAACCGGTGTTCTTGAACTGAAGCGGCGAAATGTTCACGCAGATCTGCATATCCGGCCAATCGGCTGCTTCGCGGCAGGCCTTTTCCAGAACGAAACGCCCGACATCCCCGATCAGCCCATGTTCCTCGGCAATCGGTATGAAAACGTCCGGTCCGATTATGCGGGCATGGCCACGGGGCCAGCGCACCAGAGCCTCCAGGCTGACAATCTCCAGGCTCGCGGCGTCCACAATCGGCTGGTAGACGACATCGAGCGAGCCCGTCACCAGAGCATCGCGCAATTCGTCGGCAATCAAGCGGGCCTCATCGCGGGTCGAATCCATCTGGGGGGCGAAAACACAGGCGCGGTGCCTGCCGCCGCTCTTGGCCACATACATCGCAATGTCGGCACGGCGCAGCATCTCTTCCGCATCGGCCGGACCGTCAAAACTGTCGACAAGGCCGATGCTGACACCAAGGCTTGCGACGTGATTTGCAAATGTCATGGGCACCGACAGCAATTCAATCATCGCGGCGGCAATTTCCCTGGCCGCAGCAGCGGCATCGGGTGTTTGGACGATGATGGCAAACTCATCGCCACCGACGCGTGCAACCATGCCCCTGTCACCGACGATCCGCCGGAAGCCTTTGGCGGCGGCGCGCAGGAGTTCGTCGCCAGCTTCGTGACCGTGCGTATCATTGACATTCTTGAAGCCATCGAGATCGGCATAGATGATCGAAAGCCCGCCGATTGGCCCCGGATGCCTTTCAAGGGTTTCCGTCAGCTTACTGATGATCTTGCGGCGGTTGGCAAGTCCGGTGAGTTCGTCACGCAGCGAGCTTTCGAGGGCGTTCTGCTTGCTGGCGTTTGCCTCTTCGAAATTGCGCCAGGAAAAATAGACCAACGTTCCCATGACCGCGAGGATCGTGCCGATCATGATCTTGATGATGTCGTCATATTTGAGCCGGGCGATGTCGCCAGGCCTGCGGCTTGTCCAGGTCAGGGCGCCGATTGTTTCACCATCGTAGTCGGTAAGGCTGAGCGTGTCGCCGGAAAGCTTGTCCTCGCGGTCGAAACTCAGGCCATCGAGCACATGCTGCTGGGCGAGCGTTGCAAGCATATCCCCATCAATACGCTTGGCGAAGATCAGGTTGTTGGGCCTTTCCTGCGGGAGGCTGACCGCGTCGGACGAAGGAAGTATGGGGGCAGCGCTGACCGCATAGAGTTCCTTGTTACGCTTGAAAAGAGCAGACACGGTCGCGAATGTCGTCTTGTCCTGGGGCAGGCGGGCGACCAGCCGTATCAGGCCGTTGCCAAAGACAGCTGCGATGGGCTTGTCCATCTTCTTGCCATTCTCATACGAAAAAATCGTCTTTCCCTCGGCATTGACGATGAAAGCTATGTTGTAAAGGCCAAGTTCAGTTCCAACGCCCCAGGTTTCATAGGCCCACGGCTCATTGAAGGGCTCATAGCTGTTGCGTACGGCGTCATCCCAGAGGGCATTGTCACGCGCCACGTTTTCCATGCGCTGCTGAACGGCCTGAACTGCTGCTCCGGCGGCGCGGCGCGTGTATTCCTTGTCGAGGGAATTCGCCTCGGCAAAGATCGCGTTGACGATGTAAAGCATCACCAGCCCGATCCCGGCCGCTGCGAAACAGGCGGGAGCAAAGATTTTAAGGCCGAACTCAAGGATCAGGCGATTTCGGGCATTCATCGGGGCGGCAGCGGTTGACACGGCCTACCTGCATACCCGAAGTCATTTGCGTTAGCCTTTCAAGGTCAACGCTTTTCCGATTTAACCTCTACCTAATTTGTAACGAATTCAGAAAGGGTTCCAATCGGGCGCACCGGAATACTTCGAGTATCCCATATTGGCGCCAAAGCGCGCACCCATGCCGGTCCTGATCGGCGCTAGGATGACATTGGCGTGCTGCTGGAAACTCACGCCAAGGCCGCCCACCAGATAGGCCGACCCCTCGACCGCTATGAAGCGGTTGTCCATGAGGTCGGACGGCGAAGAGGAATTGTAAACCAGCACGAGCGATCGCGAACCATTGCCGCCGAAATCAAAACCGATTGATGGACCTTGCCAGTAGATGCGGTCCTTGCTGCCATTCTTGTAGTAGATCGTGCCTTCGCCGTAACGCAGGCCGCCGATGAAGGCGCCAGCACCTTCCTCGCCAACAATGTAGGCGGTCGGCTCGCCCTTGCTCTGGAAGACATACTCGACGGCCTCGGCAATTCCACGAGTGGTGCGGCCAAAGAACTTATGGCCCGTGTCGACGATCTCCTGAGATGAAAACGTTTCGGTCGAACCGGTCTGGGATGGCTTCGAAATGCTGCCCGTGGTTTGTCCCGCGGTTGCCGTGGCAAGCGCTGCCAGGCCAAATGTGGCCGCCAAGCCTGCAATCAACTGACGTCTGATCATGTTACCCACCTCATCACCGGTGCCTCGCGGCACATGTTTCATGCCTCCGGTGGCGCCAATGGGGCGAAACCGGATCCTGCCGGAAAATAGCAGGGCAAGACTTCCAGATGGTTAACGATTGGTTCAGGCGGCGGTGGCGATGAAGGCCGGATTGCGAAAGTGTTCGGCGCATTTGCCATAGGCGAGCGGCGAGCCGTCCTCGCGGCAGACCCGGCCGCCGGCGGCTGCCAGGACGGCATGGCCGGCCGCCGTATCCCATTCCATGGTTGGCCCGAAGCGCGGGTAAAGATCGGCCTCGCCGCTCGCCACCAGGCAGAACTTCAGGGAAGAGCCGGCCGGCTTGAAATTCTTCACGTCGCGGGTCTTGAGCCATTCCTCCGTTGTAGCGTCACGGTGGGACCGGCTGGCGACGACAGTCAGGCCGTCCTTCGGCAAGGCTCGGGTGTGAATTTCGTGCCAGCTTGCAGTTTCGGCCGAGGCATCGGGAATGATCTCAGCCTGCCATGCGCCGCTCCCGACCTCGCCCAGGAACATGCGGTTAAGGGCCGGCGCATAAACCACCCCGGCAGCAGGCAAACCTTCAAGGATCAAGCCGATATTGACGGTGAATTCGCCATTGCGATTGATGAATTCCTTGGTGCCATCAAGCGGATCGACGAGATAGAAGCGATGCTCGACTGCCGGAATGCGGCCTGCGGAAGCGGCTTCCTCCGAAATCACCGGCGTTGCCGGATCGTACCGGGCGAGGTCGGCCAGAATGATTCGCTCGGCTGCCTCGTCTGCTTCGGTGACGGGGGTCAGGTCAGTCTTGGTCCTGGTGGCAAAATCCGACGCATAGACGACCATGATTTCGCGGCCGGCGGCGAGGGCAATCCGCGCCAGATCGAGTAGAGCGCCGGTGGGCGTCGGGTTGGGCATTGATTTGGTCCTGTATGGTGAAGCGGTGGCGGTATGGCGCTTGGCGGGGTTATCGTCAATGCGGAATTCCTTAAGGTCTTTTGGTAGAAATATGTAACGAATCACTCTGAGGCCAAAAGAGGGGCAGCTGCCGATGACCATTCCCGCCATGCTTGACGATCTTGACCTTGCTGCACTGCTGTCCAGCCGCGTCTGTCACGACGTGATATCGCCGGTGGGCGCCATCACCAATGGTCTTGAGCTTCTCGAGATGGACGACGATGTGGAGATGCGCGAGGAAGCGATGAAGCTGGTGCGCAAATCGGCGAAGCAGGCCTCTGCCAAGCTGCAATTCTGCCGTATCGCCTTCGGGGCGGCGGGTTCGGCAGGGGCGCATCTTGACCTGGGTGATGCCGGCGACAAGGCCAAGGCATTCATGGAAGAAGAAAAGGCGACGCTCAACTGGCAGGCGCCACGCGAGAACCGGCCGAAGCAGCAGGTCAAGATGCTGCTCAACATGCTGCTGATTGCCACTGCCGGAATTCCCAAGGGCGGCACGGTGACGGTGACGCTCGCTGGTGACGAATTCTCGGTTCGCGCCGTTGGTCCCGATGCAAGGGTACCCGAGAAGATCGCGGCCGTTCTGAATGGCACGCTCGACATGACCGAACTGGATGCCCGGCTGGTGCAGCCCTATTATACGCGCCGCCTGTCGCAGAGTGCCGGATTTGACCTTGTCATGCTGATGGATGGCGCTGATGCCCTGGTGCGTGCCGCGCCGCATCAAGCGGCTCAGGTCGTGGCGGCTTGAAGGTCCGCTAGCTCAGCGCAATCACCTTGTCCGGCGCCATGAGGAATGGCTGAACAATTCCCGCCATGTTGGACAGGGGAAGTACTTCGCCGGGCAGCGGAATACCGATCACGTTTTCCATGAAGCGCCGTCTGGCCATGCAGCGCTCGTAAACCGCTGGCGCCAGAGACTTCAGGTCACGGCGCATTTCGGCATCGGCTATGGCAATGCCGTCCTCCATGCGGGTTGATCCGTAAACGGAGGATGATGGAATGATATCCACCTGGATCATCATGCCGGAGCGGAGGGGGAGCTTCGAGCCCGGGAATATCGGTGAACTCAACCATTCGTCAATGTCGATGAGGTGGCCGGGGTTCAGCGAAATGCCAAAGCGATCGCGCGGAAGCGTGCGGTTGATATGTTCCTGAATATCGCCGCCTTCGACGCCGATCCGCATCATGCCAAACCACTGCGCCAGTGCCGCGACATAGGGCCCTGCAAAGGCCTCGACATAGTCCCGCGCCGTGGTTGGCAGGTCGTCCGCACCCTCGGCCAACCAGGCGGAACGGCAGACGTTGGCGCGCCAGTAGCCGATGTTCATTGAGAGTGGAGAGCCACGTTCCATGCGCTGGCCTGTCGGTCCGGAAAGGCCAAGACTGTGATGAGCGCCGGTGGCAAATGTGATGTGACACCCAAGCGGAAGGCCATTGACGCCTGCCAGACTCACCACGTCGAAATCGCTCATGCCTTCCTTCAGGCCGAGGATCATCCGCTTCATCGATTCCGATGCATGCCAATTGGCGAATTCAAAAGTGGCAATGCCGCCGGCATCGACAATGCTGCGCAGACCGTGGCCGGCATGCATGAACATGGCGCTGGCGTTGACCACATTGTGGCGGCCCGCCATGTCGCGCAGGAGATCGGCAATGAACGATGGAATTTCCAGCTGCCCGGGGCTGTCAAAATACTTCCAGCCGACTGAACCAACGCGTGAAGCCGCTCCGATACCTTCGCCAGCCAGTATTTCGCGCAATGCGCGGCTCTTGTCGCGTGGTTGATCGAGCAGCGAAAAATCCTGAAACAGTTCATGGCGCAGACGGCCCGCATCGTGAAGGGCGCTCACGGGCAGGTAGTCAGCACATTCATTGCCGGTGATGAGCAGCGGGTCGCGATCAAATTGCAGGATCAGCAACGCCTCTTCAAATCGCGCGTCGAAATTGGTGAGCCAGGTCAGATTGGCGGTATGCTCGCGGTCGGCATAGATCACCAGATGGGTGAGCCGCTGGGTTTCCATGCGTTGGCGCACGGCGGCAATACGGTCCAGGAGTTTTTCGGCCGAAGGGGGCGGGGGCGTCTCAGGCGCGGGGCCGAAATCGGGAAGGGAAATGGATTTGATCTGCGGGGTCAGTGTCATGCCCGTTTCTTACACCGGCTCCGGCGGAAACAAAAACCCCGGCGCTGCGGACAGCGCCGGGGATGAAGAGTGGCCTCCTCTTCGAAGCGTTCGCGCGGGATCAGGCGCTCTCGCGCAGGTCTTCGTCCATGGAGGGTGCGCCTTCGCGCAGCACGTATCCGCGGCCCCATACGGTTTCGATGAAATTCTTGCCGCCCGCCGCGGTTGCCAGCTTCTTGCGCAACTTGCAGATGAACACGTCGATAATCTTCAGTTCCGGCTCATCCATGCCGCCATAGAGATGGTTGAGGAACATTTCCTTGGTGAGGGTCGTACCCTTGCGGAGCGAAAGCAGCTCCAGCATCTGATATTCCTTGCCGGTCAAGTGAACCCGCTGGCCTCCCACTTCCACGGTTTTGGTATCGAGATTGACGAGCAACTCGCCGGTCTGGATGACCGATTGCGCATGGCCCTTGGAGCGGCGCACCACGGCATGAATGCGGGCGACAAGTTCATCCTTGTGGAACGGCTTGGTCATGTAGTCGTCGGCGCCGAAGCCCAGGCCGCGCACCTTGTCCTCGATGCCGGCGAGGCCGGAGAGAATAAGGATTGGCGTTCCAACTTTTGAAACACGCAGCGATTTCAGGACTTCATAGCCCGACATGTCAGGCAGGTTGAGGTCGAGAAGAATGATATCGTAGTCGTAGAGTTTGCCGAGATCGACACCTTCTTCGCCCAGATCGGTTGTGTATACGTTGAAGCCCTCGGACTTCAGCATCAGCTCAATACTCTGGGCCGTTGCGGTATCGTCTTCGATCAGCAGTACCCTCATGCGAATCCCCTTCTTGCCACCCTCACACCGGTGGCCATGTCCCGCGGCGAAATCACTTCAGCCACTGCGGCGCGCAACCATCAGTTAACTCTATGCCCGGAAGATAGCCCCCAAAAGGTTAACAAAATCTTCCCGCGGTATGTTGAAGTCTCCGGTTTAAGCAACATGTTACTGCAATTGAATTGATTCAATTTTAAGCACTGCGTTGCTGCCGAAAACCAATCGACTGGAAGGCGTATCCACGCCCGGTTTACTCGAACTTAAGCTTACCGGTTCATCATGACTTTTGAGTCGCCGAATCCTCTGGATAGTTGATTCGGCGGAATCTGCAAAGGGAAGTTGGCAAATCTCTTGCAGTGAGTCTTTGCAGTGTCAGTAGCGTTCAAGAGGTTTACATGCGTTCTCGCGAAACAGTACTCAGGCTCCAGCGCTTCCGCACTGAAGAAAAACGCCGCCAGGCCCAGGATATCGAGGCGATGATCGCCGATTTCATGCGGAAGTATGACGATCTGGATGCCTTGGTGAAGGCCGAAGAATCCAAGAATGGTGTTACCGATCCGGCACACTTCAACTATTCAATGTCGGCCAAATCGGCACGGGTGCGGCGCGACAACCTGCTGCGTTCGATCAGCGAGTTGAAAGACCAGCACGAAGAAGCCATGACCGCGTTCACGGAGCAGGAAGCCGAACTGAAGAAGGTCGAGCTTCTGGCCGAGAAAGAATCCGCCCACAATGTGGCCCAGACTGGCCATGGCGGCCTTGCCGGGGTCCACGCGCGCTGATCAGCCTGAGAGGCTGTGCGTTTTCAGATTTTCGTAATAAGGCCTGGCTGCTTCGGCGATTTTTGCGAGGTGCGGTTCCAGTTCCGGAATCGTCTTTCGCGGCTGCGGCTTCAGGCCGTCGGACTTCCATACGGAGTTGTACCAGTGCGGGGCCCAGACGCCGTCGAAGGGTTTGGGGCCGGGCGGCCAGGAGAGCATGGCGGCATCGAAAGGTATTCCGCAGGCTCGGCACAGGGATTTTAGAACGGTGCCTGGGTTTTCCAGAACGTCATCTGCATCGATGACGGCGGGGGCCACGCCATGTTTCTGCGCCACCATGTCAAAGATTTCCGCCTGCTCGACAAACCCAATATCGCGCAGCGTGACGTCAGCCCATTTCTGGGTGTAGCTGGCAAGCACGCGCTCGGGCGCGCGGATCAGGAAAGCGTTGGTGAGCTTCAGTATCCAGTCACGGTCATAGCCTTGCAACATGTGATGGGTCATGTGCTTCTGGTAGAAGACAGACTTGCCGGGTGGTGGTCCGGCAACACATCTGGCGACCAGTGAATCCCAGTCCGGGTCATTGGCAGCGATGATCTCTTCGCGCATCGGATGGTCGTTGCCGTGATGGATGAGCGAAAAGGCGTAGAAGGGCTCGTCCCAGGCGGCGCAATCGGCGCGATTGCCGAAAGCATACATCATGGCGGTCGAGATGTTGCGCGGGCCCGACCACATGGCGATGGTGGTCATCAGATTTCTCTCCGCGACTCGCGCCTGCACAGGTCCTTGTATAGCCCGGACAGGCGCTTCGAAATCGGGCCAGCGCCGTGCCATTCCTCCGTGGACAGAGGATGGCGTACCGCGCGGCCATCAATTTCGCGTACAGGTATGAGGCCGGCAAAAGTGCCGGTGACGAATGCCTCATCGGCACCGTAGACGTCGTAGAGCGAGAAGGTCTTTTCGAAGACCGGGATGCCATTGTCACGGCACAGCCTGATCATGTTGCCGCGGGTGATGCCCGGAATGCAGTATTGCCCGGTCGAGGTCCAAACGTCGCCGCGGCGGATGATGAAGAAGTGGGTGGAATTGCAGGTCGCCACGAAACCGTGCGGATCAAGCATGAGGGCTTCGTCTGCACCCGCATTATTGGCTTGAATACAAGCAGTTATGCAATTCAGCTTGGAATGTGAATTAAGCTTCTGGTCCTGCACGTCGGGATAGCCGCGGCGCACGTTGACGGTATGCAATTTCATGCCGCGCTGGAATTTATCGGGGTTGGGCTCCTTGTATTCGGGAATGATGACGATCGTGGCAGGAGTGATCGTTACGCGCGGATCCTGATAGGGTGTAGCCTTGACGCCACGCGTCACCATCAGACGGATGTGCGCGCCATCCTTCATACCATTGGCATCGAGGCATTCGAAAAGCCGCTTCACAAGATCCTGCGGCGTGACGCCAATATCCATGAAGATGGCCTTGGCCCCCTCATAGAGACGTTCGATGTGCTCGCGCAGGAAAGGGATACCGCCGTTCAGGGCACGCAATCCTTCCCAGACACCGTCGCCGAGGATGAAACCGGAGTCGAATACGGAAACCATGGCCTCGGCACGGGGAACAAGTTTGCCGTTGATCGAGATCAGGATGTTCAGGTTGCGCGGGTCTATCGCGACATCGTGGATGCTTTGGGTCATGGGTTTTCGTGTCAGGCCTGGGTGCGGTCAGGTGCCTCCCAGGCGCTGTCGGAGTCAATGGGCTTGTTGATGCGGTCGCCTGCGAGAACGCTTGAAATGTGGGCGCGGCCGGCCCTTGCGATGTCGACGAGAGCCGCATCGTCGTCAAGGTGTTTTGCGGCCTTGTGCATCAGTTTCTTGTCGTGCCTGGAGAAGACCGCGGCGGCGCGGCGCGCCTCATAAGGATGCTTGCCGAGGGCGACCATCAGATCCTCGGTCAAGACCACGGACGTGTCGAAAACTTCGCGGTAAACATCGGTTACGCCGAGATTGATCAGCTGATAGGCGTTGTAGCGATCGAAGGCCCTGGCGAAAATGCGCAGGTGGGGGAAATGCTTGTGCAGGTTTTCGGTGAGTTCAAGCGCCTTGTCGCGATCATCAATGGCGATGACGATCGCCTTGGCATTGTGGGCACCGGCGGCTTCCAGCAGGTCGGTGCGGGAGGCGTCGCCATAGAAAACCTTGTAGCCGAATTTGCGCAGCGCATCGATCTGCTCTGCATCGTGATCGAGCACCACCGTCTTGAAGCCATTGGCAATGAGCAGGCGGCCAATGGTCATCCCGAAACGGCCATGACCGGCGATGATCACTTGCGCGTCGGTCTCGTCGATGATGTCGGCCTCGCGCTCGGCCCCGGCAACAAGGAAGCGCGGCTGCAAAAGTGTTTCATCGCCAATCATCAGAAGCGGGGCCAGCGCCATGGAAATGGCGACGATGGCAACAAGCATCGCCGATTGCGTGGCTGCCAGGAGGCCCAGACCTGCTGCAAAGGAAATCAGGACAAAGGCGAACTCACCACCCTGGGCCAGTGAAAATGCGAAGCGCGAACTGTCGGCATTGTTCATGCGGAAAGCGCGGGCCAGCACATAGAGAACCACGAGTTTGAGCGTCACAAAGCCGAGTACCAGGCTCATGAGCAGCATCGGCTGATCGACCAGCAACCCGAAATCAATGCCAGCACCCACGGCAATGAAAAAAACGGCGAGCAGGAGGCCCTTGAACGGATCGAGATCCATTTCGAGTTCGTGGCGATATTCGCTTTCCGCCAGTACGACGCCAGCCAGAAAAGTGCCAAGCGCTGCCGACAGGCCGACAAGCTGCATCATCAGCGTAATGCCGACAACGATGAGCAGGGCGAGGCCTACAAAGATTTCGCGAATACCGCTGTCGGCGACGAAGCGAAACAGCGGGCGCATGAGATAGCGGCCGCCAACGATTATGGCTGCGACCGCAAGAAGTACCACGAGTGGCTGGCCCCAGGCGGGTAGATCGACAATCAGGCTGGAGCCATGGTCCTCGCTTGCGCGTTGCGTTGCCAGCAGCGGCAGCAGAGCCAGTATGGGGATCACGGCGATATCCTGAAAAAGCAGCACGGAGAAGCAGGATTGCCCAGCGGCCGTTTTCAATTGGCCCTTTTCCGAAAGACTCTGCAGAACGATGGCAGTCGATGACAACGCCAGGATCAGGCCGATCGTCAACGCGGTGCGCCAATCCACGCCAAACAGGTAAGCCGCATAGCCGATTGCCGCGGCGGTGCCCGCCACCTGCAAGCCTCCGAGCCCAAGGATCGGTTTTCGCAAGGCCCAGAGTTTGGATGGCTGCAATTCCAGGCCAACGAGGAACAGCATGACGATCACGCCGAACTCGGCGAAATGCATGACATCCTGGCCTTCCGTGCCAACCAGGCCGAGTGCTGCGGGTCCGACGAGAATTCCTGCCAGCAGATAGCCCAATACCGATCCCAACCCCAGCCTTGTGGCAATAGGCGCAGCGATGACGGCCGCCGCCAGATAGACAAATGCGCCAAGGAGGAAATCTTCGAGATGCATCGCGTCAGGCTGCCTGCATCGAAAAAGAGTGTGGCAGATCGTAACCCCTGGCGAGATGCTTCATCGGATCAATGCGCCCGTCGCGCAGGTCGATGATCAGGTCGCGGTAGATTTCCGCGTTACGCGTGAGGCTGGCCGGTTCGCTGCGCCGGCCGGCAAAGATAATATGAGGTTCAAGCCATCCCATACCGCAGAGATAAGCGGTTTGATCCATGGGAGCCAGGAGTTCCCGCACCGCAAAACGATTGCGGCCCTTGCTGCGATAGGCCTCGGTAGGACCGCCGGTGGAGAGTGCGGACATCATGAATTTGCGGTGCAGCCGCGTGCCGCCCGGTCCGTAGGCCCAACCATATTCGAGTACGAGGTCGAGCCACTCCTTGATGATGGCGGGGGAGGAGTACCAGTAGAACGGGTGCTGGAAGATGATGACGTCATGAGCCAGCAGCAATTCCTGCTCGCGGTCGACGTCGATCTGGAAATCCGGATAGGCGGCATAGAGGTCGTGGATGGTCACGCCATCGAGCCCGGAAATGGCGGCGAGCATGGTCTTCTGGACGACGGAGCCGGAAAGGCGGGGATGGGCGAAAATGACGAGCGGCTTCATTGGCAGCCATTATGGACGGCGCGCGCAAAATGTAAAAGGCCGGGTGAGGGGACACCCGGCCTTTCAAAACTCACGCAATGTGGGACGCTTTACTGACGATACTGCTGGATCCGCGTTGTCCGAAGTCCGGCAAGACCGTGCCGGTCAATGGAACGCTGCCAACTCAGATACTCTTCCACCGTCAGGGTATAGCGCTGGCAGGCTTCCTCGATTGAAAGAAGCCCTCCGCGCACAGCGGCGACGACTTCGGCCTTGCGGCGAATCACCCAGCGCTGGTTTCCTGGAGGTGGCAAGTCGGCAATCGTTAGCGGACTGCCATCGGGCCCGATGACATAGTTTACGCGTGGATGCAACTGACCGTTCATGTACTCAACTCAAAGGTTACGCATACTCACTCACTACCTTCACCATAACGCTCCGCGCTTAACGCTCACCTAAAGTCTCGTGAATAAATGGCAAATTTCGAGGCTAGGTTGTTCTGGAATGGAACGGATTGCGGCCGAAACGTGCCTGAGGGCGGCTCAATCGGTCAGTTTACCCCCTGCGCTGGTCCGATTGCCGGCAGCCCGCCTTAATCTCGGCGGCAAGTCGCTTGACGGCATATCTGGTCTCTTGGCGATGCCGCGGGGGCGGCTATACTGAAACCTCCCAACCTCTTTTCTGCGGACAGGACCAGCCATGCATAACCTCGCACGACTCGCTTTCGCTGCGGCCGTTTCGCTCAGTTCGCCTGGTCTCATTCCTGCCGGCCTGGCGCACGAGATGAAAGTTGGCGACCTCATCATCATGCATCCCTGGGCGCGTCAGTCACCGATGCATGATGGCGTGCTGGCGGGTTTCATGAAAATCACCAACACCGGGAAGCACGATGACCTCCTGATCAGGGCGACGGCGGAGATTGCCCCAAATGTCCAGCTTCACGACATGAAGATGGATGGCAATGCGATGAAGACGATTTCTCATGGAGGCGGCATTGCTATTCCCGCGGGGCAAACGGTTGAGCTTAAACCGATGTCGCTGCACATCATGTTCATGGGGATCACGGAACAGCCGATGGCGAATACAGAGTTCAAGGGCACATTGGTGTTCGAAAGGGCTGGCACGATCGCCGTCGAGTATGAAGTCGAACCACCTGTTACCGAGTAACGGTCAATGTTTCTTGAGTCGTATCAGCGGCTTGGCGTCTCTGGTTCAGATAATGATTCAATGATGCGGGGCCTCGGTGGCGAACCGCATGATTAACGCAGTAACGCTTTCATCCGGCAAATTCAGGCGAAATTTTCCATAGGCGAAACTTTGTCTTGTCAGTGATTGGGGTGCTCCCTACCTTGCCGCGGCGTTGTGGGCATCGCGCTGCGAACGGGGGTTACGCCGGCGTTTTGCGTTTGGCTTAGTCTTCGAGAACAAGGATCGATAACTCCATGTCCAAATCCCTTCCCGTCATGTGTGCCTTCATGCTGCTGACCTCCGTTTCGGCGTTTGCCGCCGAAACCGTGAACTTCACCATGAAAGCCTCGATGCCATCGCTGCGCGATCCCAAGATGAAAGACAGCTTCACGGTCGGCCTTGGCGACAAGCAGGTTGACACTTCGCTGAAGATCACCTGTCAGGGGGCAACATCGGGCATCATCAGCGGTCAAAGCGAATCCTGCGCGGTGAGCGGCAATGGCGCCCTGATCAATCCGGCCAACGGCCAGAAGCTGCAACGCACACAATATGCCGGTGGCTGGGTGGTCAAATCAGATGGCTTCACCGATGGCGCCAAGCTGACGGTGAACTACCTCGCACTTGGCAAGGTGCCGGCATCCAACGGAAGCTTTACCGGATCGATGATGCTCAAGCCCGAAAATCCCAGCACCGGCGCCAGCCTGCTGCGCGATACGATCCTGAAGAAGATGAAGTCCACCGAGTCGGGGCTGATCGACGAGCGCGTCGATACCATCCAGCTTTCGAATTTCACCGTACCGTCGGCTGGCCTTCCCTCGGACAAGGGCTGCGTATGGAATGGCGACCTTGTCTATTCCTACCAGACAGAATCCTGGTTCATCGATGTCACCGCGAAGTGCAAGGGCAAGGAATATCCGCTGAAGGGCAACATGCCTTTCACCGAGACACCGAACGTCGGCAGCCAGCACCAGTATGACCTGACCATGACGATGCCTGCCGCCGATGTCGGCACCGATGACGCGCTTTTCGCCCAGCCGGAAGGTGACAATGACCTGTTTGCCGCCGCCGATGGTATCAGCGGGCAGATCATCATGAAGGAAAGCGGCTACGTCGATGTCGATGTCGACGGGCAAATGGACAAGGTTGCCAGCGAAATCGATGCCACCGGCACGCTAAACGGACAGAATGTGCCGCTGGAAGCGGTGCGCTCCTTCGGCACAATCATCGGCATCCTGTCGCGGACGTTCTTCGGGGCGTAAGGCCGGTCCCGCGATCAGGCGGGAAGCCTGCCATCGGGTGTCAGCTTGTCCACGGCCTCGGGGAGTGTTTTCGACAGCCGCGAAAGCAGCTCGTCGCGGCTCAGCCCGGTCTGCTTCACCAACCCGTCGATCAAATCCGGTCCAAGCGTATTTTCGAGCTGCTTCTCGCTGATCTCGGCATTTGGTCCCGTGCCTACCCATGAATCGACGGTTTTGCCGGCGCCCTGGTTCTTGAACTGGTCCATGAGCTCGCCGAGCCCGCCGGTGATGGTGGTCGCGGCAGGACTGTTGCCGATTGTATTTTTGACAGTGTCCAGCAATCCACCGCCCGCACCTTCGGGGCCCTGGAGGCCCTTGATGAACTCACCAATCTTGTCGCGGTTCTGGTAGCCTGCGACGGCAACCAGACCCAGCAAAGCTGCAAGCGAAGGCATGCCTCTAGCCATATGTCAGTCTCCCTGTGTTGTTGCCCAAACTATTGCGAAGCCGTGCGGCGATGTTCAATAATGGCGACGAATGTGCCAAATACAAGACTCTGGAGTTGCTGATCCGCCGATTGAACGGTAATTTGGTAGCCGGGGCCACGCATTGGCGCGGCAGAGCAGGGAGCACCATTACATGAGTATCATTGGAACAATCATCATCGGGTTCATCGCGGGCATCATCGCTAAGTTTCTGATGCCGGGCAAGAACGAGCCATCGGGCTTCATTCTCACCACGATACTGGGCATCGTCGGGGCGTTCGTTGCAAGCTTCCTGGGCCAGGCCCTGGGCTTTTATGCTCCCGGCGAAGGGGCGGGATTCATCGGCGCTATCGTGGGTGCCATCGTGGTGCTGTTCATCTGGGGAATCGTCACCAAGAACAAGAATCCGGCATAGGCCTCAAAGGTTTTGAGTGCCTAAGTGCTATCGATGTCGCCGATGTGGCCTTCCTTAACGGGTTTTCGGGGACGTAGTTGACACTTTTGAGGCTGTTAGCCGTTCGCCACCGAAAGCTTCCGGGACTTTCCAGTTCCTGCCCTTAAAGACGGCATAGCCTTTTGTCCGGGAGATTGTCCGAACGATCAAGGATGCTCCGTATTCGACGTCGGGCAGTTTGCCGGGCATGGCGCGGGGGCTTGGCCTGTAGCGCTGGGCCGGCTTGGCAAAGCCGATGCCCTCATGCGGCCGCTCGAAGTTGTAGACGGGACGCCACGCATCGAAGGCCTTCTGGGCCTCGGCATGATCGGCCAGCTGCCGCATGGCAAAGACCTCGTCATCCATGCTGCGGTGGAAGCGCTCGTTCTTGCCGCGGCTTTGCGGATGATAGGGCCTGGCGTGGATCATCTCGATGCCGAGCTTGAGCAGCTAGACGCGGAATTTGGTCCAGCATGCGGATTGACTGTCGCCCCATATCTTGCTTGACGCTGGGGCATTACCGGCGTCTAGTGCCTGCGTTACCTTTCTCGATCAGCCGGGGACCGGGCGCGCCACGCCCCGTCCGGGAGGGTAGTCACATGTGGACAGGTTTCGCGAGGGGTCTTCAGCGTCTGGCCGGTGCGATGCTGCTGCCGGTTGTTCTGTGGCTCAGCGGCTCTGCACAGGCGCAGGAACCGTCGGCATCGTGCGCGACGGGACCGCAGCCGATTTCTCTTGAACTCGGGCAAGGCGTGCCGCTGCCGCGCAGCTACGGCAATCCCACCGGCGACCGCGTCACCTTCACCTTGACGATGCGCGGCAACGCCCTGTTCGGACCGGCCCATCAAATAGGCCAGCAACGACTCGATCCGCACACCGGCGTCACCCTGTCGGCCGCGCCGATCCATCCGACGGGACTTCGTACTCCCACCGGCGCGGATCGCGTCATCATCGATGTCACCACCGACCGCACCGGAAATCAGGTGGTTGGTCAGTGCGATTACATCGTCACTCTGCGGCCACCGCCGGGGGTCGAGGGCAAGATCCCGAGACTCGTCCCTCCCGTCACGCCGCAGCAATTGAGCTGGCTCTTTCAGATTCCCGTGCGAATGTGCGTTCTCGAAGGCAGCGAACTCGCCGGAACCAGGGCGGCAGGCGACACCATCGCGGGGAGCGGCCTCATGGCGCTGCTTGAAAGCGTCAACCAGGACATCTGGTTTCCGCAGGCGCAGATCGCCTTCAGCAGCGTCATCGAGACCGGCGTGCCGGTGATCGCCGATCCGACACCTCCTTCCGCCATTGAATGCGGGCGCCTTGGCGATCTGGCGGTTGCCGGATTCGCGCTTGAGGACGCGCCCGATGCCGAGCGAGCCTGCGCGGCCGCCTGGGAGAACCGCTATCCGGGCCGCCATGGCATTCCCGTCATTTTTGCGCGCGCGTTCTGCGACTCCGGCTCGATCCTCGGCGGCGCGCCGCCTCCGGACCGTGGCCTTTATGTCGCTGGGGCAAGTCCGCTCACGGGGCGGCGTGGTGACGATTTGTGCGGGGTTCCCAAGCACTTGACGCAGGACGACATCATAAACGAATCCCGCAGCCCATTCGTCGTTCTCGTCGAACCTGCCCGCTTGAACGCCGATACCGCCCGCAACAATCTTGCGCACGAACTGGGGCACAATCTGTTCCTAGGCCACGGCAACGGATTTGACGACAACATGGATGGAATGCCCGCAGGACGAGCGGGGCCGAAGCGCTACGACGAATATTGCGATCCGGCCTGGCTCAGGCCTCCGGACAACGAGGTGCTGGTGGAAGACGAGCCGACGCCCTTCACCAACTGCGAGGACTCGAGCAGCCTGATGAACATGCACGGCACTTGCCAGAACTTGCAGCCACTGCAGATAGAAACAGCGCGCGGCGTTGCGCGGCTATTCCCCGGCTTCAAGGATAATACGCCGGTTCTCGTGGTAGACCCGCAATAGGCCAGCCGGCGGGACTGGCCGCCGGAATACTCTCCAGGTTGGCCAACTGGACAAACATTTGCCGCTGCTGCATCGCTGACATTTGCCTCCATGGCATATTGATCCTCCCCGCGATAATCGCTGAAAGGTGTCAACCATGTCTCCGAACATGTGCCAGCGATGTTCTCGGGCCGATCATTGCTCAGGAGAGGCCCCTTGACATATGTTCCTATGTTGTTCTAATTGTCCTATGAAAGGAATTTCAGAACATATGGACTGGGACAGGGTCATCGAGAGAAATCAGGCGGCACTCATCCGTATCGTGGCGATGCTCATCGCCATGGTGGAAAGGGGAACCGGCAGCATGGTGGTCTTGCTTCCGCCGTCTCTGCACCGCGAGGTATCACGCATGCTGTTGCCGGTGGAATCGGCGGTGCGCCGCCTGATTGCCATCGCGGCGCGGGGGCTCAAGGTGAAGCCTACACCAGTCCGTCCAATGCCCAAGGGTCTCGTTTTTGCCGGAAAGGGCGGCGGACAGTTCTCTTTTCAGCTCTTCGACACGCGCCAGCGGTTCAGCCGCACGCATCCAAGGCGTGCTGCCACAACAGTAATTCCCCGCATTCACATCTTTGCGGACAGTCCGCTCGTCCCGTTGTTTCAGCCCCGGCAGCCAGTTGAGAGTCCCATCCCGGAGCCGGATGAGACGGTCGCTGTGATCGACGCTAATCGCCTCGGCCGCCGCCTCGCCGCGGTCAGGATGGCGCTGGAGAACCTGCCGCAACAAGCCAGGCGCCTGGCGCGCTGGAAAGCCCGGCGCATCAAGATGGAGAAACCCGCCTTCCTGTCGCCGCTCCGTCCCGGTCCGCCGCCCGGCCACCGCAAGGAACCAATAGAGGAAATCGACTTTGTCTTGCGCCGATGTCATGCGCTGGCCCGCGACGCGCTCTATGACGACACATCCTGATCCCCTTCAATCATGGAAGCGGCGATGGGTTGGCGGCCGATTCCCGTCAAGCTGCCTGTATCGGGTGGTTTACATTTCCGGAGCGAAGGACCATCTAGCCCGGATGCAGATTGACGGCTCACTTCTCGACAGGGTTCGTGCCGCGGTGGGAGAGCCGCCGGGGGCCCGCGTTGTCGTTGCCATGTCGGGCGGCGTCGATTCATCCGTCGTGGCCGGTCTCGTGAAGCTTGCCGGGTACGAGGCCGTGGGGATCACGCTGCAGCTCTACGACCACGGCGAAGCTACGCGACGCAGGGGCGCGTGTTGTGCCGGCCAGGATATTCACGATGCGCGGCGCGTATCGGCGCGCCTCGACATTCCGCACTATGTCCTCGATTTCGAGAGCCGGTTCCGGGAAACCGTGATTGACGACTTCGTCGCAAGCTACCTCAAGGGCGAGACGCCAATTCCGTGTGTGACGTGCAATCGCACTGTGAAGTTTGCCGATCTTCTGCGGCGCGCCAGAGATCTGGATGCGGCAGCGTTGGCGACCGGGCACTACATTGAAAGCAGGGCACGGCGCGATGACAGTGGCCACCGGGACCTGCTGACACCAGCAGACATGGCGCGCGACCAGAGTTATTTCCTCTACGCCACAACCCAGGAGCAGGCGGATTATCTGCGCTTTCCGCTCGGGAGCCTGAACAAGGCTGAGACCCGCGCCATCGCAGGGGAACTCGGGCTCGCGATCGCGGACAAGCCGGATAGCCAGGATATCTGCTTTGTTCCCGAAGGCCGCTATGCGGACGTTATCACCAAGCTCCGGCCCGATGCGGCCGAGCCCGGTGAGGTGGTGCATATCGACGGGCGCGTGTTGGGCCGCCACCCGGGGATCGTGCATTTCACCATCGGGCAGCGGCGCGGACTTGGCGTTGCCGATGGCGAACCTTTGTATGTTGTGCGGCTTGAAGCAGCTGAACGGCGGGTGATTGCCGGTCCACGAGAGGCGCTGCTGCGGCATGATATCGTGCTCAAGGACGTGAACTGGTTGGGCGAGGCACCGCTCAGCGCTGATGTCATTCCGGTGCATGTGAAGATCAGGTCGACGCGGGCGCCGATTGCTGCGGAAATCCGGCGCGAGGGGCACCATGCGCGCGTGACGCTGTTTGAGGGGGAGTATGGTGTCTCTCCGGGGCAGGCCTGTGTGTTCTACCAGCGGCCCGGATCGGGGCAGCGGGTATTAGGCGGGGGAACAATCGTTTCTGCCCCGATCTTGCCGCAAGGTGCTTCAATATTAAATCAGTCTGGAGTTACCGCCGGAGAATAGGGGAGGAGCCACATGCTGCAGCCGCGTCTCAAACTCGTAGATCTGGACAATCATGATGTGAGACGTGCCTACAAGCGCTGGGCACCCGTCTATGACGCGACTTTTGGCAAGGTGGTGGAAGCCGGTGTGCGGCAGACAGTGGCCTTGGCCAACAAATACGACGGGCGGCTGCTGGAAGTGGGCGTCGGCACGGGACTGGCTCTGCCGCTTTACAAGCCCAGTCTCCGCGTAACGGGAATCGATCTTTCGCCCGACATGCTGCAACGGGCGCGTGAACGGGCGGCCAAATCCCGGTTAAGAAACATCGAAGCTCTTGCCGAAATGGATGCGACAGCCCTGAGCTTTCCGGACAGGTCCTTCGACATCACGGTCGCCATGTATGTGATGACCGTCGTGCCGGACCCGGAAAAGGTGGTGCATGAGATTGCCCGGGTGACGCGGCCGGGCGGCGTTGCCATCATCGTCAATCACTTCAGCGTGGAGAGGGGACTTCGGGGTGCTGTCGAGAAACGGCTGGCGGGTTTTGCCGATATCCTGGGATGGCGGCCGGAATTTCCCCAGGATGCGCTGATGGTGAGCAACAAACTCGAACTGATCCAGGTGCGCCCGGTCAGGCCCTTTGGCTTCTTCAGGCAGCTTTTGTTCCGCCGGTTGCCCTGAGCCACCGGCATTTGCTATCGCCATCGCGGTTGACTATGCTGTTTCTCGAGATTGCGGGTTTGTGAGGGAAGGGCTGTGGCGTTGAGCAAATTCAACGGTCACCTCAATATTGACCGTGAAATGCGAAAGGCAATTGCCTGGGCCGTGCATGCGTTCACGGCTTGCGGCATCGTTGCTGGATTTCTCGCTCTGGTCGCCGTGCTCAAGGGCGACGCGGTCGCCGGTTTCCTGTGGCTTGGCTTGGCGCTGTTTGTCGATGGCATCGACGGCTCGCTGGCGCGCAAGGCGCGGGTGCTCGAATATCTGCCAAATTTCGACGGCCGCACGCTCGACAATGTGATCGATTTTTTCAACTACGTGGCGGTGCCAGCCCTCATGGTCTACTGGTTCGGCATGGTGCCCGGCACATGGGGTCTTGTCGCCGCGGCGACGATCATGGCGGTATCGCTTTATACGTTCGCCAATGTGGGCATGAAGTCGGAAGACTACTATTTTGTCGGCTTTCCATCGATCTGGAATGTGGTGGTGCTTTATTTCTACATCCTCGATACGCCCTGGATGGTCAATCTTGTCACCATCGCGGTGCTGAGCGTGCTGACCTTCGTTCCGATCAAGTTTGTGCATCCGCTGCGGGTCACGGACTGGCGGGAAATCACCGTGCCAATCACGGTGCTGTGGGCGGCGATGACGCTCAGCCTGATCATCAGCGACAAGGATGCCGGGCCCAAGGACATCATCTACCAGATCGAATTGTGGGCCTGGGTGGGCGCCTCGCTTTACTTCGTGGGCATATCGCTGTGGCGAACTTTCATTAAGCGAAGATCGGAACCGCCGGAAGACGACACCGCAGGCCATACGGCTTGACTTGGCCCCGGCGCGGACACTATATCCCCGCCGACACCTCGTGGCGGGGTAGCTCAGTTGGTTAGAGCACGGGAATCATAATCCTGGGGTCGGGGGTTCAAGTCCCTCTCCCGCTACCAATCTCAAATCACAAAACCGGCCGCTTATTCTGAGTTCCTGGCTATTTTTGACCCAGGTGGCAGCCCGATTTGCGCTTACCCTCAAGGTATTCGTCGATCAGCTGGCGGTAACGGACCTGACCAAAGCTCGGGAAATGGCCGCCGTGGACGATGCTGACAGGAAGCTTGGCCAATTGCTCCATGGTCGAGATGTAGTCGTTCCGATCAGAGTGGTAAGCGTCGTCGATCAGCGGGCCGTCGTACACGATGTCGCCAGACAGGAAAATTCCTGATTGGCGCTCGAAGAGTCCGATGCCACCAGGCGAATGGCCGGGCGTGTGGACGACCTCAAATGCGCGGTCCCCAAGATCGATGACGTCTCCGTTTGACAGCAAGCGGCTGGGCCGCGCCGGTTTGACTTGGTATGCTGCCTCGTTCCAGTTTTCGGGCCGCCTGATGAACATGGCGTCCGTCGCATAGCGATCGGCACAGGTCCAATCATTGCGAGGATCGGCAAGAATTTCAGCCTCTGCGTGATGAACGCAACAGCCTTCAAACTCGTGATGTCCACCAATGTGATCGAAGTGAGTGTGGCTGGCAACGCAGACCAAGCTCCGCTCCGTCACCAGCGGGACATGGCTGCGGAGTCTTGGCATCCTTGAGCCTATGCTCACGACA
>JANMMJ010000016.1:0-2189 GCA_031373255.1 Hyphomicrobiales bacterium | reverse complement strand
GACAAAGAACCGGCATTCGGTGCATTCCTTCGCCAGTTGAAAGCAATTCACGCTTGGGGCAGGCAATCGCCGCAAGATTTGGGCCGCATTCGCGTCCCGGTGCTGGTCGCCAATGGCGACCATGATATCATGGTGCCAACCATAAACAGCAGAGACATGGCGCGCCGCATTCCGAATGCGCAATTGGTGATCTACGAAGACGCCGGCCATGGCGGCATATTTCAAAACTACAGTGACTTCGTGTCGAAGGCACTTGCCTTCCTCGGAGCTTAAATACCTCTTCGCTTTAATTTGGTGAAAGACCATGAAATTATGAAAACATCTCAAAGTAATTCGAATAGCTGTAAAACCGCACGGAACAACGGTCACATTGATATCGAAAACCACGGCCCGGTACTCGTCGCTCGTATCGACGGAGGTCCGCACGCAGTGTTTGATGCTTCGCTTGTGAAGCAACTAAAAGAGCTGGTTGATCGAGCAGACAGAGACCCGAATATCCACGCCGTAGTCTTCACTGGTACGCACCCCGATCGATTTTTGAGTCACTCTGATGTGAGATGGCTCCAACAGGGCGGTGTCGGATTCCCGCCTATCAATACTCGCATGGCGGGAATTGTCTCGCGCATGGCAAGATTCATTAATAAAGTGCCGATCGTTAGAACAATCACGAGAAAGACCCGACTAAAGTCACTTTTGCAGCTCGATAGCTTCCACGCGACCTTCCTGAAGATGAATGCAAGCGGCACCATCTTTGTCGCTGCACTCAATGGTTCTGCTCTTGCCGTTGGCGCGGAGTTCGCGTGGGCGTGTGATTTGCGCATCATGGCGGACGGAGACTTTGTCATTGGTCTTTCGGAAGTACTGCTCGCGCTTACTCCGGGCGGTGGCGGCTCCCAGCGATTACCTCGCCTCATTGGTACTCAACAATCGTTAGTCTCTATTCTTGAAGGTAAACCTTTTACGCCAGCAGAAGCCCTAGCACTCGGTGCGGTCGACGAAGTGGTCCCCCAGGATAAAGTGCTCGCGCGCGCAATTGAACGCGCCGAATACCTGAGCCTGCGATCAAAGCAATCAATCGGGGCAATCAAACGCTCCATATACTTTGGCAATACGCTGTCGCTTGAAGAAGGTTTACAACTTGAACATGCTGAGTTTCTTGTAAGAGACCAATCAAAAGAAGCCCAAAAGCGGATGCTCGCGTACATTGCCGCAACGGAAGCTACCGGAGAACTCCCTTTAATGAACCGCGCTACGTATGCGCACGCACTGAATGTGGGTGGTTTAGGGGGATCTACAAGCGAATAAACCGGACTGGACATAAAAAACGTGAACAGCAGAAATATGGCGCGCCGCATCCCAATTGCGCAACTGGTGATTTACGAAGATGCCGGCCATGGCGGGATATTCCAGAACCACAGTGATTTCGCGTCAAAGACACTTGCATTCCTCAGAACTTAAATACCACTTCAATTTAATTTGGAGAAAGCCCATGAAGGCCTTCGTTGTTGATAAATATCAGAAGAAGGGTGCCCTGCGCCTTGCAGACATGCCAGAACCGGAGTTGCGGGACGATGATGTTTTGGTCCAAGTTCGCGCCGCAGGCGTAAATCTTCTTGATTCCAAAATCAGGGATGGAGAGTTCAAACTCATTCTGCCGTACCGTCCGCCGTTCGTCCTTGGTCATGATGTTGCCGGGACAGTTGTGAAAGTTGGACCCAAGGTCAGGCGGTTCAAGGTGGGTGACGAAGTCTACGCGCGGCCGCGCGATCACCGAGTCGGTGCATTTGCCGAATTCATTGCCATGAATGAAACCGACGTGGCGCCGAAGCCCAAGAATCTCAGCATGGTGGAAGCGGCGTCGATCCCGCTGGTGGGGCTGACTGCGTGGCAGGCGCTGGTCGAGGTGGGCAAGGTGAAGCCCGGCCAGAAGGTTTTCATTCAGGCCGGCTCAGGCGGTGTCGGGACTTTTGCTATCCAGCTCGCCAAGCATCTCGGCGTTACAGTTGCGACGACGACGAGTGCCAAGAATGCCGAGCTGGTGAAAAGTCTCGGGGCGGATGTGGTTATCGACTACAATGCGCAGGATTTCGAGAAGGTCCTGTCGGACTACGATCTTGTGCTGCACAGCCAGGACGCCAAGACGCTCGAAAAATCTCTTCGTGTGCTGAAGACTGGCGGCCAGCTCATTT
>JANMMJ010000007.1:0-43866 GCA_031373255.1 Hyphomicrobiales bacterium | reverse complement strand
GTGGAACAGGCTGGCTTCCCTGAGCGGCTCGGTTGCCGTCTTGATCAGCTGCAAGGACAGCAGCATGAGGCCAAGTCCGATCAGGATGCGGCCGATATTGTGTGGCCGGAATTCCTTGGTGACGCTGAAGGTGATGAAGCCGGCAAACAGCAAAACCGGCGAGGCCCATAGTGCGAAGGTGCTGCCCGATGCGAAGACCGCCGAGACGAAGGCCGATCCGAGATCCGCGCCGAGCAGCACGGCAAGACCGAGGGCCGTCGTGATGGCGCCGCTGGCGGCGATCCCCGCCACGATCAGCGCCATGGCCGTGCCGCTGCTCAGGATGGCGGTGGCAAAGACCCCGGCAAAATAGGCTGAAACACGGCTTTCCAGATGCTGTGAGATGAAACGCTCCAGCCTGTCGCCCCACGCCCGGATGACGCCGGTGCGCACCATGCGCACCCCCCACAGCAGGAGGGCGATGCCGCCGAGCAGATTGACGATAACAAGGGTGCCTGGATTCACGTCATCCCATCACGGCCAGGGCAATGACCACGTTTTCACATTGGTGAAAAACTTCATGGCCTCCATGACACCTTCCTTGATCCCATTACCAGAGTCCTTGATGCCGCCAAAGGGCGACATCTCGATACGGTAACCCGGCACCTCCCATATATTAACCGTGCCGACATCGAGCCCTTCGATAAAGCGCGTGATCCGGTCCAGCCGGTTAGTGCACACGCCCGATGACAGGCCAAACGGCGTCGAGTTGGAAATCCGTATTACCTCGCCGTCGTCGTTGGGCACCCGGACGATGGGAATGACCGGACCAAAAGTTTCCTCGAAGACCAGTTCCGACTGGTGTGGCACGAAATCGACTGTGATCGGCGGCAGCACGGCACCCTTGCGGCCTGGATCGTAAAGCACCCTGGCGCCCTGTTCCGCCGCCAGATGAACCCGGTGCTCAAAGGTTTTTGCCGCTTCCTCGTGGACCACCGTGCCGAGATCGGTTTCGGGATTCATCGGATCGCCGAACTTCAGCTTCTTTGCCTTTTCCAGCACCAGCGGCACGAACCTGTCGGCGATGCGCTCCTGCACCAGGATGCGCTTAACGGCGGTGCAGCGCTGGCCGGAATTTTTGGTGGCGCCCGCAACGGCGAGTTCCGCTGCCTTGTCGAGATCGCTGTCCGACAGGTCGTCGAGGATGATCAGCGGATCGTTGCCGCCAAGTTCCAGCGCAGCGCGCTTGTAGCCGGCCTTGGCCGCAATGAGCTTTCCGACGCGAACCCCGCCGGTGAAGGTGATCACCGAAATATGTTCGTTGGTCACCATCTCATCGCCGATCTCGTTTGGCCAGCCGGTCACCACCTGGAACATTTCCGGCGGCAATCCCGCTTCGTAAAGGATATCGGCAAGGGCGATTGCCGTGAGCGGCGTCAGTTCCGTCGGCTTGCACACCACGCAGTTGTTGCTGGCAATGGCCGGCGCAATCTTGTGCGACACCATGTTGAGCGGGTGGTTGAAGGGCGTGATCGCCGAAATGACGCCGACCGGTTCGCGCTTGGTGAAGATCTTGCGCGCCTTGCCCTGGGGCGTCAGATCGCAGGAGAAGATCTGCCCGTCATCGAGAATGGTAAGCTGCCCGGCCAATGAAAACACGTCATAGGCACGGCCGCATTCATAGGCTGAATCCTTCAGCGAAATGCCAAGCTCCAGCGTGACCAGTTCGGCGAGGGTGTCTTTCTTGGCGCGGATCAGTTCCGACGTGCGAAACAGGATCTGCTGGCGTTCATAGCGTGTCAGCTTTGGTTTGAACGCGTGCGCAATGGCAAAGGCCCGGGCGGCATGCTCGGCCTGGCCTGCGGGCACCGTGCCGATGATTTCGTTGGTGTACGGATAATGCACCGGAACCACGCCATCGGCATCGACCTTCTTGCCGCCGATCCGCATCGATTCCCTGATCACCGGCCGTCTCGTAGCGGGAGCGTTCATCTCAGTCCTCCGCGATGTAGTTGCAGCCGATGCTGAACGCATCGAAATTGCGCAAGTTTGCCGGGAGATCGCGTGTTTTGCGGTTCACGATCACCGGAATTTCCTGTTCGGTCAGCCCGCCATGCGAGCGCAGCGGCTCGTTGAGCCCGGAAAGATCGTGCTTGCTGCGGCTGGTGCCGATGACCTTGGTCGCCGCTGGCCCGCCCGACACCACAATAATGTCGCCGAGCCGGTCCTCCGGCAGTTCGAAGCGCGCACAGCCATGCTTTTTGTCGAGCACGATGTCGATGCCCGGCTGGGCCGATATCGCCGCCATCACTTGCGCCACATCCGGCCCATAGACATAGACCGTGGCGAAGGAACCAAGTGCCCCGTGATGCACGACGTAAGGATCGGTGATCGGCAGGATCACCTTTGTCTTGCCGGCACCAAATTCGCGATCGAGAACGTCCTGAAGATAAATCACGTCCGGCGAACCATCCGCCAGGTGCTTGTCCTTCATGCCATGGTCGGCAACGATCACAATGGTTGCCCCGCCCTTGTCGAGTGCGTCGAGATAGCGGTCCATCATCGCATAGAATGAATTGGCGCCGTCCGATCCCGGTGCAAACTTGTGCTGCACGTAATCCGTCGTCGACAGATACATGAGATCGGGCCGCATCGTGTCGAGAAGCTTGACCCCGGCGGCGAACACGAATTCGGACAGTTCCGCGGAATAGACCTCGGGGACTCCCATTCCCAACATCTCGCAGACGTCAGCGATGCCGTTTTCGGCGAGATTGGCCTTGTCGGCTTTTTCGGATGAAAACGCTACCGCCGTGCCGTCGAAGGCCAGTCCCTTGCCAAGCAGGAGCCGCAGCTTGTCCTTGGCGGTGACCACTGCGATCTTTGCCCCCGCCTTCTGGAAGGCTGCAAAGATTGTCGGCGCGCGCAGCCACTTGGGATCGTTCATCATCGTTTCTGTTCCCGTTGCCGGGTCGATGAGATAATTGCCGCAGATGCCATGCACGGCGGGCGGCCTGCCGGTGACAATGGAAAGATTGTTGGGATTGGTGAAGCTCGGAATGGCGCAGAGTCCGCGCCGGTTTTCACCTGTGGCAATGATCCGGTCGAGGGCCGGCATAAGGCCACGGGCCCGCGCCATCTCCATATAATCAGGCTCGCTGCCATCGCAGCAGATGACCACCAGCGGATGCACCGGCCAGTCATAGTCGCGGCCGTTGACCGAGACAGGTTTGCGTTTGAATATCATGATGTTGCAGCGGATTTCTGATTCAGTTTCTCAGGCATCGAGTGGCGCCAGGTCGGACACATTCATGTCGCGCAACACGTCCCTTATGGCTGCCACGGTATTGCTCATGACGGTCTCGGAGACCTGGCCGATGGTGCCAATGCGGAAGCTCGGCCGCTTGGTGAGCTTGCCCGGATAGATCGCAAAACCCTTGCGCCGCAGCGCCTCATAGAAATCCTCGAACTTGAAGTTGGCATCGCGCGGCGTGAGGAAGGTCTGGATGATGGGTCCGGCGTCCTTGTCGGCGAGGAGCGTGGTGAAGCCAAGCCCGCGCATGCCCTTGACGAGGATTTCGGCATTTCGGGCGTAGCGCTGGCCACGGCCCTCGACGCCGCCTTCCTCGGTATGTTCACGGAGCGCCTGGTGAAAGGCCACCAATGCGTGGGTGGGTGGGGTAAACCGGAACTGTCCGTTGACTTCGAGGCCCCGCCACTGGTCGTAGAGGTCGAGCACTGCCGAATGGCACTGGCCGACCGCGAATTCGAGCAGATCCTTCCGGCACAGAACGTAGGAAAAACCGGGAACTCCCTCGATGCACTTGTTGGAGGACGAGACCATCACGTCGATCCCGGTTTTCTCCATGTTGAGCGGCAGCGCCCCGAACGAGGACATGGCATCGACCATCAGGATGCGGCCGCGCCGTTTCACCGCTTCGCCAAGTTCGTGGATCGGATTGACGATGCCCGACGTGGTTTCGCAATGCACCAGCCAGACGTGCGAAATCGATTTGTCGGAATCGAGCATTGTCGTGATGTCTTCGGCGGTCGGCGCTGCGCTGTCGCCCTTGTCGATCTTGATGTGCGGACGCTGGATGCGTTCGAGAATCTTGGCGGCCCGGTCGCCATAGGCGCCATTGGCGACGACGAGTGTTTTCTTGTTGCGCTTGTCGGGGCAGAAACTGCCCAACGCCGCCTCGATAGCGAAGGTGCCGGAACCCTGCATGATGACGGAGACGTAGGTTTCGTCGCAGCCTGCAAGCACCAGCAATTGCTTGCGGATATCGGCCACGATCTGGCGGAATTCGATATCCCGCGAGCCATAGTCCGCCAGCATGGTCATCTTGACCGTCCTCGATGTGGTGAGCGGACCGGGCGTCAGGAGATAGGGCATGTCCTCCTGGCCTTCGGGGCCGTGGAAGGAGGGAATTTGTACCGGCAATTGCACTGTCATGGGACACCTCGCTTGCGTCCTCGATAGGGGGCTTGACGGATATAAGTCAAATCGCAATTATCTATAAGAACTATAAGTCTGACTGATATGACATATGCACAGCTCAAGGCCTTTCATGCCGTTGCCCTTGCCGGCGGCTTCTCCAAGGCGGCGCAGCGCCTGTCCCTGACCCAGCCGGCTGTATCGGACCATGTGCGCAAGCTCGAAGAACTCTATGGCGTGCAGTTGTTTGTGCGCCATGCCAGGGGCGTCACCCTGTCGGACCTTGGCCGCAAATTGCTGGCGATCACCGAACGCCAGTTCGAGGCGGAAACCCAGGCCCATGAATTGCTCTCGCGGGCCCAGACGCTGGAGGAGGGGGATTTGACGGTTGGCGCCGATGCCGCGGTGCATGTCCTGCCGCAGATTGCCCTTTTCAAGGCGCGTTTCCCCAAGATCGCGGTGCGGCTGGTTTCCGGCAATTCCGCTGAACTGATTGCCCGCCTGATCGACTTCTCCATCGATGTAGCGGTCACCGCAGCAAGGCCGGCATCTGCCGCGATTGCCTCGCGCCGCCTGCGCGAGGATCGTCTCGTTGCCGTGATTGCCGCGAGTTCACGCTGGAAAGGCAAGGACTCCATCTCTTTTGAGGCGTTGGTGGCGATGCCGATGATCCTTCGCGAGGAAGGCTCGGCCACCCGCAAGCTGCTGATCGATGAAGTCCAGAGGCGCGGATTGCGGCTCGTGGACGTCACCGAAATCGAGGGCCGCGAATCGGCGCGCGAGGCCGCTGCCCATGGCCTTGGCATCGCCGTCATGTCGGCAAGTGAACTGACCGAAGACAAGCGGCTGCGGCAACTCCGGATTACCGGCTGGGACGCCCGCATGGAGGAATGGCTCATGTGGCTGGAGGCCCGTGCCGACCTGCACCTGATCCGATCCTTTCTCGACAGCGCAAAGTGATCCGTGGCAATATTGGCTCATCTGCCACGCGAGGACGAACCATGACCCAGGCATTCAAGGCGGCCTGTATCCAGAACCTGGCCACACCCGATGTAACAAAGGATATCGCCACACTCCGCGCCATGATCCAGCAGGCTGCCGGGAAGGGTGCCAAACTGATCGCCACGCCGGAATACTGTGCGGGCCTCGATACCAGGGATGGCAAACTTTATCCCTATGCGGTCCCCGAAGCCGAGCATCCGGTGATCCCGGCCATGGCGGAGCTTGCCCGCGCGCACGGCGCCTGGATCCTGATAGGTTCGATTGGCGTCACGGCCGCAGATGGCCGGATCAACAACCGCTCGCTGATGATTGCGCCCGATGGCCGCGTCGTGGCGCGCTACGACAAGCTCCACATGTTCGATGTCAATCTGGGAGCGGGCAAGGTCTATCAGGAATCAGCGACCATCGCGCCGGGCCATGAGGCCGTGCTTGCGCCCTGCATCGGCGGGCCGCTTGGCATGTCGATCTGCTACGATCTGCGTTTCGCGAGCCTCTATCGCACCTATGCCAGGGCAGGTGCCGGCATTCTCGCGATTCCGGCGGCGTTCACCAGGACGACGGGCGAGGCCCATTGGCATATCCTCAACCGCGCCCGCGCCATTGAAACCGGCTCCTTCGTTATCGCACCGTGCCAGTATGGCGTGCTTGCCGGCGGCTCGGAGAGTTACGGCCATTCGCTGATTGTCGATCCGTGGGGACGCGTGCTTGCCGATGGCGGCGAGGAGATCGGCATCGTCATCGCGGACATTGATCTTGGCGAGGTCACGAAGGCGCGAAGCCGTATTCCGGCCCTGACGCATGATCGTCGCTTCACGTTGCATCAGGCGGCAGAGGCGGCGGAGTAATCAGGTTCGCCAGTCGATCGGCTCTTGTCCCTTGCTTGTGAGGTAGTCGTTCGCCGCACGGAACGGGTGCGCGTCGATAAAGGGATGCTGTCCGCCCTTTCGCGCATTGAGCGGCGAGGGATGGGCGCAGGCGACGATGCCGTGCCGCGTTGCGTCGATCAGGCCGGCATAGGCTTGTGCCGGTCCTCCCCACAACAGAAAGACCACGTGCTCCCGCCTGGCGGAGATAGCCTTCACCACGCTTTCGCTGAACCTGTTCCACCCAAGCTTTTTATGGCTGTGTGGCGCCCCTTCGCGCACCGTGAGGATGGTATTGAGCAGCAGCACGCCACGCTTTGCCCATGGCCGCAGGTCACCATTTGCCGGAAGGGCCCACCCGAAATCGGCAGCCAGCGAGCGGAAGATGGTCTTGAGCGAAGCCGGGATCGGCCGGTCGGGCGGCACCGAAAATGCGAGGCCATGCGCATTGCCACGCGTCGGGTAGGGGTCCTGGCCAAGGATCACGGCCCGCACTTCCGTGAGAGGCGTGAGTTCGAAGGCAGCGAAGACATCATGTGGTGGCGGCAGCACCTGGTGCCCGGCGGCAACGTCGGCGTCTACACGTGCTGCTGCCTCCAGCGCCGGAGTTCCGAATGCCTCAAGCTGCGCCCAGTCGCAGTCCTGACGCGCCCGCAAGGCCGTGACAGCGCCGGCATAGCCCGTCATTGCAGCGCGGGTTCGGCCAGAACTGCAGCCAGATTGCTCCGATGCACCGCCTCGTAGGGCGCGAAGTAGGAAATCCAGCCAGCTTGCAGGGGACCTGCGATCAACTCTGCGAGCGGCTTCTCGCGCAGCGCCGCGTCCGATGCGCAGCGCAGCAGTGTACGGACATATTGCTGCGTGGCCCGGATCAGCGTCTTGCGGTAGCCGCCATTCTCGATGATGGCGGGGTCCCCGTGGTTCGGGAAGATCGTCTCGAAGTCCATGGCATTGAGCCGGTCGAGTTCGTCCAGGTGAGTCCGCAATGCGTCGGGCTCGGCGACGTAAGTTATGGTGTCTTCGAGCGTGTCGCCGGCGAGCAGGATGCCTTCCCGTGGCAGGCGGATGACGGTTGCGTCGCGGCTGTGGATGTTCATTTCGATCAGGTCGAGATGCAGGCCGCCGCAATGCAGATGGATCTGTCCGTCGAAGACTTGTGTTGGCAGGATCAGGGGATTGATCGCTGGAGGCCCAAGATGTGTGCCCGCTTCGATAGCAGGTTTGTGCTGGGCCATCAGATCGGCCGTGCGGTGATTGGCGATGATGGCGCAATCGGCAAAGGCCTCGGTTCCCGCCACATGGTCGAGGTGCCAGTGGCTGAGCACCACGGTGATCTTTTTCGCCCCGAGTTTCTCCACCGTGCGCCTGATCTTCAGCGCATGGCCGACCGAGACATGCGTGTCGTAGACGATGGCCTCGTCGCCGTCGATGAGCGCGTAGCTGCAAATGCCGAGCGACAGCGCGCCGTCGTCGATCCAGTTGTCTTCAATTGTATGTCCGGCGACCCGGCCGTCATAGAACCCCACCAGATGGTCGGTGAGCCGCAGATAGCGGAGATGCGATGTATCGGTCACGCTGCGCGGCTTCCGTGCCTGCCGGCAAAATAGGAATCAAGCCATGGCGTGCGATAGCCGTCGGCCTGCCACAGGATTGGAAAATAGCTTTCATCCATCTCCACCGACCCCACCTTCTTGTAGCGCGAATAAATGTAGCTGATCTTGTCGGGGTGGAACTTCGCAGCTGACGAAATGCAGTGCGCAATCACCGAGCGCCTTGGCTTGTCGCCTTTGTTGTCGCGCGAGCCATGCCAGGTGCGGCCGTGGTGGATGACGCAGGATCCGGCCGGCACCTCGATCGGCACGATCTCGTAGTCCTTGACGCCGGCGGCTTCGGCGGCGGGATAGAGGTCGTGCAGCGGATCGTCGGGCGCATGGAACTGCGAGATGGGTGGCGCAATCGGCCATTTATGCGAGCCCCGCACATATTCAATGGTGCCCTGATAGGCCCTGGTATCGTCGAGCGTGATCCAGCAGGTGTTCATCTCGCCGGGCACAATCCAGTCATTGTAGGAATCATCCTGGTGAAAGCCGAGTGGCTTCGTGCCGGGCGGCTTCCAGATCACATTATCCTGCCCGATCCGCGCACCCGGCCAGCGCCTGAGCCTGGCGCAGGCTTCACCCACTGCCGCGCGGAGCACGATGGACGCCACGGTGAGATCGGATTTCCAGCCATTGCAGATCTGCCGCGTGAGATCGGGCGCGTCGCGCCCCATGCGCCAGTTCCATTCATCGGGATAAAGACCGGTCTGGAACTTGCCCGAGAACAGCGGTTCGAAGCGGGCCCGCGCCGCTTCGATTTCGGCTGCATCGAGGATGCCTTCGATGATCACGAAACCATCGCGGTCATAGGTGTCGATATGCTGCTGGGTCAGGAACGACATCTCGATTTCTCCTTCAGACAATTCTATTGCGGCAGCGCCAGCGCCGCAACGCCGCCGGTGATGAGGGCAATGCCGAACCATTGCAGCGGCGCGACCTTTTCCTTCAGAACGATGGCCGCCATGATGACCGCCATCGCGCCATAGCCCGATATGCCGATGGAAGCGAACTCCTTGCCGGGCAGGTGGCCCGATGCATTGACCGCGATCAGTCCCGCCGCATCGAGCACGCCCATTGCAGCGATGCCCCACCAGATATTGCCGCGGATGGTTTCGCGGCGCGGCTCCATCGCCGTCATGACAAGAAACCCGGCAATCGCCGTGGCGCGTGAAATCCAGGCAGCCTCGATTTCCCCGATCATCACGGCTGTCCGTTGCCCGATGACGACGGCGACAGCATAGCCAAGCGAACACACCAGACACGCAATGAGAAGCGGCACAAGCTTGCCCGGTGCCACGGAATTCATGCCGCCATCGGGCGTGCTGGAGCGCGAGACGATCAATGCTCCGGCAATTGCCGCCGCCATGGCCGCCCACTGCAGCAGGGAAGGCGCAAGCCCTTTGAAGATCTCGAAGGCAACGACCAGCACCGGATAGGCAGAGGTGAGTGGCCCGACGATCGAGATCGGACCGAGGCTGAAAGCCTTGTAGATGCCGGCAGCACCACAGGCGTAGGCAATCCCCAGCGCCAGCGCCGAGACAAGACCTTGCGGATCAGCTGCAAATAAGGTTCCCCGCCACCACACCAGTGCCGTGAGCATGACGCCGGACAGGATCATGATCCACAAGCCCATGCGCATCGGACCGATCCGTGGTGCGAGGCTTCGCGCCACCAGATCGTGCACCGCCCACGACAATGCGGCAAATACCCCGAAAAGAACTGCTGTCATTCAGATGCTGTCGGCGCCGACCAGGTCCTGGCGGGCAGTTTCGAGGTGCTTGCTGATCTGTTCCGCCGCACCCTGGGCATCGCGCTGCCGAAGCGCATCGATGATGGCGCGATGCTGCTGATTGTAGAGATCGATCTTGGCCCTCGTCAGGATGATCTGTTTCATTTGTTCCCACTGCGCATGGGTGCGCACCGTGTTGATCTGCTGGTAAAGCCGCAGGATCAGCGGATTGCGAGAACAGCGGGCAAGCTGCAGGTGAAACTCCGAATCGAGTTTGGTGAAAAGGTCCTGGTCGCCCTCGACGGCGTCGAGTTGCGCCAGGATGGTGTCGATCGCATCGAGATCGCGCGTCGAGGCATGGAGTGCCGCCAGCCGCGCCATGTAGGGCTCGACCGCGAAGCGCGTTTCGATCAATTGCAGCGGCGAAATCAGGTCGGTGACGTCCGACACCGAATCCTGCACCGGCCCTGCGTAACTGACAAAGGTGCCCGATCCGACGCGCCGCGTGACCAGACTTTTCTGTTCGAGCTGGTCGAGCGCCTTGCGAATGGTCGAACGCGCCGTGCCGAACGCCACCGCGAGTTGGCGCTCCGGCGGCAACTGGTCGCCGTCGGCATAGACGCCGGTTTCGATGGCACGGCGCAAGCGGGCCGTGATCGAGCTGGCGCCACGATTGGCGACGAGCTGCGGGTCTTCCGCCTCGTCAATGCCATTTTGCGTCATCAAGTTGTCACTGGTCTCGATTGGTTCGTGCATTGGTTTAAATTGGTCAGATTTGGTTTGCAATGGGTACTGACTTGTGTAGATATGGTCTCAGAATTGGGCTCCGCGTCAAGGTCAACATTGCCTTGCCACCGTAAGACGCCCGTCAAACCTGGGAGAAGAAGGCGAACATGGCAGTTCCCTCTGGCGTGAAATACGCCATCATCGGCGCCGGTATCCACGGCCTGTCGACCGCTTACCATCTCGCACTGAAACTGAAGGAAACCGGCCGGGGCACCGGCAAGGACATTCTGGTCGTCGACAAGACCGCTATTGCAGCCGGCGCCTCCGGAATCGCCTGCGGCGTTGTCCGCAACAATTATTATCAGCCGGCCATGCGCGAGTTGATGGCGCATTGTGTTGATGTCTGGGAGAGCGATCCCAAAGCCTATTCCTACCATGGCGTGGGCTACATGCAGATCAGCCCGGAAGTCATGCATGAGCAGGTGGGCACGATCTACGAGCAGCAGAAGAATATCGGTTACGGTTCCTCCTTCATTGAAGGTGCGAAGGACTCGCAGAAATACATGGAAGGCCTGTTCGACGACTGGCAGGCCAAGGGCATAACCTCGGTTCTTCACGAGAAGCGTGGCGGTTACGCCAACAATACCGCATCGATCTATGGCCTGGCGTCCAAAGCCGAAGCCGAAGGTGTCCGCATCATGACAGGCGCCAAGGTGACAGGTTTCGAATTCGGCTCGAACTCGGCGGCTGTAACCGGCATCGTCACCAGCAAGGGCACGATCAAATGCGATTACGTCGTGGTCGGCGTCGGACCCTGGGTGAATCAGGTCTGGAACATGCTCGACCTTCCGCGCACCGTTTCGATCAAAGGCCGTGACGGCAAGATGCATGACGGAGTTCGCATGTGGAAGTTTTGGTGCCTGGAGGAGGGAACGCTCGGCGTCGATCCCAACATGCACAAGACCAATGATGGCAAGATGCCGCCGGTGATCCATGTCGATACCGATGCGCCGCTCCATTCCGATGTCGATGGCCGCCTTCTCACCGACAAGCTCTGGGGCCTCTATTACAAGCCTGACTTCAATTTCGGTGGCGTTCAGGGTGGCGCGTCGCCTTACAAGGTCGAGGGCGAGCCGGATGACGTGGCGATTGATCCATATGGACCCGACTCACCCGACTTCATCGTCGGTGACGAGTTCATCGAAACCTGGTGCTCGATGCTGGCCCATTGCCAGAAGCGTTTCGAGGGCAAGATCGGCATGTACAAGAACCATGATCCGTCCGGCGGGCTTGGCTGTTTTACGCCCGATAATTTTCCGGTCTTCGATGTGTTCCGCGAAAACGTCTTCGTCATCGCCGACTCGAATCACGGCTACAAGATGATCGGCGTCGGCAAGCTTGCCGCCCAGGAAATTTGCGGGGAGAAATCGCGGCTCTTGGAGCCGTTCCGCTTCTCGCGCTACGCTGAAGGCAAGCTCCATCCGGTATCGAATAGCCCGTTCCCGTGGAGCTAAGACGGGGAAAAAGGGCAGGGAGAAAACAAGAATGGCAACGGACTACGAAAAGTTCATAAAGACCGACGGGCGCGACGACCTCATCAAGCAGGTGAGGAAGCGCATCGATGCGCTCGGGATCGAGTACCTCTATCTTCAGTTCGTTTCCGTGACCGGCCGCATCATGGGCAAGGGCATTCCGGCCGATCACTGGGAAAACATCGCCAACGGCGGCTTCCAGTTGGTCTATGGCTCCACCGTCAACCTGTTCATGAACCGTCGCGGTGAATATCTGGGCTACGGCCCCGAAGCAGCCGAACTTGTCGGCGTTCCCGAACCTGAAACCTTCATGCAGTTGCCATGGGACAAGCGCGTGGCGCGCATGTTCTGCACATTGTTCCGCAACCGCGAAGAGCGCGAAGATGCCGGCGCCTTCCTGACCGCCGATTGCCGCGGCAACCTGCGCCGCATCCACGACCAGTTCGAGAAGGACCATGGCATGCGCATGCGCCATGGCACCGAGCCGGAAATGATGTGGTTGCGCAAGGATGACAACGGCAAGCCCAATGGCGGCTATTCCGAGCCTTACTGCTACCACATCGATCAGTTCGAGAGCCTTCGCCCGGTCTACATGCGGGTCATCGAATATGGCCGCAAGATGGGCCTCGACATGATCCAGGGCGACCATGAGGATGCGCCGGGCCAGATCGAACTCAATTTCAACTATGACGATGCGCTGCGCACCGCTGACCGCCTCACCACCTATCGCCAGATCTGCGCCCAGGTGGCCCGCGAGTTCAACATCATCGCCTGCTTCATGTGCAAGCCCTTCATGGGCGTGTCGGCCAATGGCTGCCACCACAACATTTCCTTGTGGAAGGGCGGCACGGACGAATTCAAGGTGCTGGGCAACGATGCCAAGAACCTGCCGGGCTTTGAGCACAATTACATGTACCGCCGCGGCGGCACCAACACCTTCATGCCCGAAGGCGACGATCCGCGCATGCCCGGACAGACGGGTCTCTATGTCATCGGCGGCATCGTCAAGCATTTGGCCGCACTGACTGCGATCGGCTGCTCGACCGTGAATTCCTATCGCCGCCTCTGGGATACGGGCTTCTGGGCGCCGGTTTTCGCCGACTGGGGTTTCCAGAACCGCACCACGGGTCTTCGTGTTTCCGCACCGGGCCGTTTCGAGTACCGCGCCGTTGATTCAATGGTAAATCCCTACATCATGGCCGGCGCCATTCTGCGCGCCGCCGACGATGGATTGCGTCACAAGATGGACCCGGGCAAGCCAGAGGAGCGTAACATTTACGCTGCCATGGAAGCCGGCAAGCAGGTGAAGAAGCTGCCGATGACGCTCGGCGATTCCCTCGAAGCCCTGAAGAACGACGAGGTCGTCAAGTCGGCGATGCCGGGCGAAATGCACCGGCTCTACGATGAATACAAACGCGACGAATGGGAACGCTTCCTCCACACCTCGACGGAGTGGGACATCAACACCTACATGAATTGCCTGCCGTAAGCTTACCCTTCTTCCGTCCGAAGGATGGGAGAAGGGGAAAACTGGAAAGGGACTCGAACACACATGTGCGGAATCGCTGGACTTATCCACCGGGACGGTGCCGGAAACATCGGTCAGGAAATGACCCAGATGCTCCAGTCGCTGAAACATCGCGGGCCGGACTCGACGGGCTATGCCATCTATGGCGCGGCCGGGCGCAACGAGCACATCATGCGCTTCAAGGTCGCCGAACAGGAAGACATGAACAAGGGCTTCGACATTCACGACGAAGTCAAGAAGCGCCGCTCCAAGGTCGATGAACGGCTGGCAACGCTCGGTGTCCAGGTCATCGACTGTGAGGAGGCGACGGAATACGCCTATCGCTATCGCATTCATTATGACGGCGACATGAAGAAGCTCGCCGACTATGTGGAAGATGTCGAAGGCACCGAAATCCTCTCGATGGGCAACGCCCTCGAGCTGATCAAGGACCTGGGCGATGCAGCCCGCGTTGCCGACCAGTATGCCTTGCGCAAGTTCCGTGGCACCCACGGCATCGGCCACACCCGCATGGCGACGGAATCCGATGTCGATATCAGGAGCGCCCATCCATATTGGGCTTATCCGTACAATGACATTGCGGTGGTGCATAACGGCCAGATCACCAATTACTGGGCGATGCGCCGCGAATTCGAGCGCAAGGGCCACCGCTTCATGTCGAATTGCGACTCGGAATTGCTCGCCGTTTATACGGCCTACAATCTCGAGCATGGCGCCACGCTGGAAGACTCGCTGAAGTCTTCCATCCACGACATCGACGGCGTGTTCACTTATCTGGTCTCGACCAAGGATGCCCTCGGCATGGCCAAGGACACCATGGCGGCAAAGCCGATGGTTCTTTACGAGAGCGACAATCTGGTGGCGCTCGCCTCGGAGGAGGTGGCGATCCGCTCGGTGATTCATCACGAAATCGATACCTGGGATCCCTATGACGAGGAGGTTCGCGTATGGCGGGCGTAACCACGGCGAAGAAAGACCATCTCTCCCATGAGATGGGCATGCACACCGAGGGGCTGCTCGGCCGCACCCAGCAGCGCTTCTTCGACATCAAGGAAGAGAACACCGGCTACGGCTATCCCGATGCGCCGGACGTCGATTTCAACAAGCGTGCCGAGATCGATTGCGAGACGCTCGAGTCGAAGCAGATCAATCTGCAGATTCGAGACCTGATCCGCCGTGGCTATGGCACCATCGTGCTGAAGAATCCGGGCTCCAAGCATTCCGTTGCCGTGGGCATCCTGAATCGCCTCAATCTCTATATCGAAGGCTCCTGCGGCTACTTCGCCTGCGGACTCACCGACGGACCGAATATCCGGATCAAGGGCCGTGTCGGCTGGGCCTGTGCCGAGAACATGATGTCCGGCACCATCGTCATCGAGAAGAATGCCGGTTCGCAATTTGGCGCGGCACTCCGCGGCGGCGATCTCGTGTCCAAGGGTTCCGTTGGCGCCCGCACCGGCATCGACCAGAAAGGTGGCAATATCATCGTGGGTGGCGATACCGGGTCCTTCACCGGCTTCATGATGCAGCGCGGCCGCATGGTGATCCTCGGCAATGCCGGAAAGAACCTCGGCGATTCCATGTATGACGGCACCATCTATCTGGGTGGCGAAGCCCGCTCGCTCGGCGTTGACGCCGTGCCGGGCGAGATGACCGATCTCGACCGCGAATGGCTGACCCGCAAGCTCAAGATGTATGACCTGTTCCCGGCCAGGGGCATCGATCACATCAAGAAGATCGTCGCAGGCAAGCAGCTGTGGAACTACGACAACCTCGAACCGGGCGAAAAGAAGCTCGTGCTCTAGTGGGGACAAAAATGGCCAAGAAAAAATCCAAGACCGTCGCGGCCCGGAAGACGGCGGCCGTCAAGCGCTCGGCTCCGGTCAAGGCCAAGGCCGTCAAGAAGACCAAGGCCGTTGCCGTGGCTTCGCGCAAGACGGCGGTCGCACGGACCCGCACCGGCATGGTGGCACTTGCCGGCAAGGCGCCTGCCGAAACCAAGAAATACATTCTTGGATCGTCGAAAATCTTCACCCCCGAAGTGATGAACGACATCCACATCAAGTCGGAACTTGGCCGCTATCGCATGCGCGGCTTCTCGCTCTTCAAGAAAATCCCGCACTGGGACGATCTGACATTCCTGCCTGGAACGCTGACCCGCTTCGTGATCGAGGGCTATCGCGAAAAATGCGAAACCCGCACCGTCATTGGTCCCCGCGCCAAGCGCCCGATGGTCCTCGATATTCCGGACTATGTCACCGGCATGTCGTTCGGCGCCCTTTCCTTTGAAGCCAAGATCGCGCTCGCTCGCGGCGCCACCATGGCAGGTTCCGCCACATGCTCCGGCGAAGGCGGCATGATCCCCGACGAACGGCGCTACTCCGAGCGCTGGTTCTATCAGTGCATCCAGTCGCGCTACGGCTTCAATCCGCACCATTTGCGTCTTGCGGATGCCTGTGAGTTCTTCATCGGCCAGGGCTGCAAGGTGGGCCTCGGCGGCCATTTGATGGGCCAGAAGGTGACCGACCAGGTGGCCGAAATGCGCTCCTTGCCGGCGGGCATCGACCAGCGCTCGCCGGCCCGCCATCCCGACTGGCTGGGGCCTGACGATCTGGCCCTCAAGATTCAGGAGGTGCGTGAGGCCACCAACCACGAAATTCCGATCCAGCTGAAATTGGGCGCCGCCCGCGTCTATGACGATGTGCGCATGGCCGTGAAATGCGATCCGGATTCGATCTATATCGACGCGATGGAAGGCGGCACCGGCGCCGGTCCGCACATTGCGACCGAAGACACCGGCGTGCCCGGCATTGCCGCCATTCGCGAAGCCCGCCGCGCCATTGACGAACTGGGCGCCAAGGGCAGGATTTCACTGGTCTACGCTGGCGGTATCCGGAACGGCGGTGACATGGCCAAGGCGCTGGCGCTTGGCGCCGATGCCATTGCCATTGGCCACTCGGTCCTCATGGCGCTCAACTGCAACAAGCACATCGATGGCGTCACCGACTATCCCAATGAAATTGGCGTCGATGCCGGCTATTGCTATCACTGCCACACTGGACGCTGCCCGGTGGGCGTCGCCACCCAGGATCCCGTGCTGCGGCGGCGCCTCGACCCCGACAAGGCCGCCGAGCGCGTCTACAACTTCCTTCACACCCTCACAATGGAAGCCCAGCTTCTTGCCCGCGCCTGCGGCAAGACCAACATCCATTCGCTCGAGCCCGAGGATCTCGCGGCCCTGACGATGGAAGCCTCCGCCATGTGCAAGGTGCCGCTCGCCGGCACCAATTACACGGTCGGCATGGAATCGGGCGGCGACTACCACAAGTATTGAGCGGAGAACGGCAATGGCAGGAACAAGCTATAAGGGCTCCGAGATCAAGTCGGTTGACCAGTTCATCAAGGACAAGGCCGGCCTCTCGTCGAGCCGCGAAAAGGAAATCGGCCAGCACATCGGCTATCGCTACGACGTCAATCTCATTCCCGACTACCAGCGCCTGACGCCGTTTCTGAAAGGCTATCTCGAATTCATGGGCTGGGACGACCTGAACTGGCTGGAGGACGTTCATATGGGATACGAAGAGGGCGAACCCGCCATCTTCGACAGAAACTGCAACGGTTGGGTGCGCATTCCCAAAAATGTGAAGCTTCCCAACAATCAGCAGGACCGCGACATGATGGCGAGGGAACTCCTCATTAAATTCCAGATGTCGCCGAACCATCCGATGGTGCAACTGAACAAGGCCTATCGGAAATTCTAAGTGGGGGCACTCGGCCAATTGGCCGGGTGTGTTATTCGAGAGGGATACGGTTCCTGAAAAAACCAAGCTGATCTAAATCCAGGAAGCAAGCCGTCTCCTTTGCCTTAACCCAATGGAGGACGACGTCATGAAGACCAAATCTATAAGGCTTATTGCAGCGGCCGCCTTTGCAAGCGCCGCGATTCTTTCCAACGCGTGGGCAGCAGCGCCCGAATCGACCGATCCCATCAAGGTGATCACCAACAATTGGACCAGCCAGCTTGTGCTGTCCAACGTGGTGGGCACGCTGCTTCAGCAGATGGGATACAATGTCGAATACACATCTTCCGATACGCAGTTGCAGTACACAGCACTTGCCAATGGCGACATGGATTTTCAGGTTGAAGTCTGGGAAGGCTCACAGGCCGAGAGCTTCAACAAGGCGGTTGCAGCAGGCGCTGTCGATCTCGGCGCGCATAATGCCGTTACCCGCGAAGATTGGTGGTATCCAAGCTACATGAACGAGATGTGCCCGGGTCTCCCCGACTGGAAGGCGCTGGACGCTTGCGCCGCAAAGCTGGCAACGGCCGAAACTGGCGGAAAGGGCCGGTTCGTTGGCCCGCCCGCTGACTGGGGCAAGCACTACTCCGAGCGCATTCAGGCGCTGAAGATGAACTTCCAGGAAGTGCCCGTCGGTCAGGCTGCCACGCTGTGGGCCGAACTCCAGGCCGCCTATGACCGCAAGGAGCCAGTCGTTCTCTTCAACTGGACGCCGAACTTCATCGAAGCCAAGTTCGAAGGTCAATTTGTTGAGTTTCCGGCCTATGAGGCCGGTTGCTTTTCCGATCCCAAATGGGGTTCAAATCCCGATGCGATCTACGACTGCGGCGCACCGGCAAAGGGTTATCTGAAGAAGGCCGGTTCCGGCCGCCTTGAGAAGACTTGGCCTGCTGCTGCAGCCTTCCTCAAGAAAGTGGACTTCTCCAACGCACAGATTGCCGCCGCTGCGGCTATGGTCGACGTCGATGGCATGACGCCGGAAGATGCTGCAAAGAAGTGGATCGCCGATAACGAAGCCACCTGGAAAACCTGGATGAACTGAACACGAGCGAAGGGAACCGGTCGCAGCGAAAAGGTTGCGCCCGGTCGCTTTGCGTTTCATCATCAACGCCTGCTGAGAGGGTCGATGGACAGCACGGCGAAAATCTCCTGCCGGAACATCTGGAAAATCTTCGGGGCCGACCCAAAGGGCTTCCTGCAGAAGCATGGCTTCAAACCAGGTGACGCCGATTTCAAGTCAGCCAACGCCATCGGCGCCGTGCGCGACGTTTCCTTCGACGTTCACGCGGGCGAAATCCTGATCATCATGGGATTGTCGGGCTCGGGCAAGTCGACTCTTATCCGCGCCATCACCCGGCTGAACGACCCAACCGCAGGAGAAATCCTGATGGATGGGCAGGACCTGCTTAAATGCTCGGACAGCGAACTCATTGAACTTCGCCGCCACAAGATGGGAATGGTGTTTCAGCATTTCGGTCTTTTGCCGCACCGCAATGTACTGTCCAACGTGGCCTTTCCGCTTGAGGTGCGCGGTTCGGCCCGCGATGAGCGCGAAGCCCGCGCCAGGGAGATGATCAAGCTCGTGGGCCTCGAAGGCCGTGAAGCGTATTTCCCGCGCGAACTGTCCGGGGGCCAGCAACAGCGCGTTGGCATTGCGCGCTCTCTCGCCGTGGGTCCCGATATCTGGTTCCTCGATGAGCCTTTCTCCGCTCTTGATCCGCTCATCCGCCGTGAAATGCAGGATGAGTTCCTGCGCCTGCAAAAGCTCCTGAAGAAGACCATTGTCTTTATCACCCATGATTTTGAGGAGGCCATAAGGCTGGGTGACCGAATCGGGATAATGAAGGATGGGCGCCTCGTACAACTGGCGACGCCAGAGAAAATGGTCACCGCCCCTGCCGACGATTATGTGCGCGAGTTCACCAAGAATGCACCGCGCGACCGCATCGTCACGCTGGGCGCCATTGCCGTGAAATCGTCAAGCAAGCTCCGCGGAGAAAGCCTTCCGGCATCTCTCAGGATCGGCGATGCGGCGGCTAGGGTGCTTGCTTCCGGGCAACCCTTCTCGATTGTCGATGAAGCTGGAAAACAAGTCGGCATCGTGAGCCGCAACACAATGATCGCCGCGCTCTATCCGGATCGCCCGCAATGAATAACGCAGTGCTGGTGTCATCCTCCAGCATGACAGCGAAGATCGGACCGGTCTGGACCAGAGTAGCGGTTTTCGCCGCCTTCATTGCCATCGCGCTCCTGCTTGCGGCTGTCATTCCCGCACTCGACAAATGGCCGGCCGAATGGGTGATCCCGGCAAGGGTCTGGATAACCGATTTTTTCGCATGGTTTGCAGCATTGGCGAAACCTGTGACTCGTGCCATTGCATGGGTGCTGGCGCAGCCGCTGGCATTGGTGGAAGCGCTTCTCTACCGCGGCGTTCTCGCCTGGAAATGGCCGCCGCTGCCATGGATCGCAATTGTCGGCGGAACCGTCGTTCTGGGTCACTGGATCGGCGGCACGAGACTGGCGATCTTCTCCGGCTTGTGTGCCTTCTATCTTGCAATCTTCGGCCTCTGGCCGGATGCGATGCAGACGCTTGCCATCGTCATCGTTACGGTTCCGCTTGCTGCTGCACTTGGTCTAGCGCTCGGTGTCTGGGCCACGCGCAATGCGCGCGTCGAACAGATCGTCAACGCCACTTTCGACGTGCTGCAGGCAACCCCGCACATGGCCTATCTGGGCCCCGTGGTCATCCTGTTCGGGTTCGGTCAGGTGCCGGCCATGCTGGCCACCATGACATTTGCGGTGCCGCCGATGGCGCGATGCACCATCCTTGGCATCCGCACGGTTCCCGCTGAAATCATCGAGGCCGGCCGCATGTCCGGCTGCACGCCACGCCAGCTCCTGCGGAAAGTGGAGTTGCCAGCTGCCCAGCAGACACTGTTGCTCGGCCTCAACCAGGTCGTGATGCAAACCCTGGCCATGGCGGTGATTGCGTCGTTGGTAGGAGCCTCGGGTCTCGGCCAGAAACTGCTGTTTTCGCTGCAACAGCTGCAAGTTGGAAAGGCCGTGGAGCAGGGGATTGCCATCACCCTCATCGCCATCGCGCTCGATCGCATGACCCAGGCCTTCATGCACAGAACGCCACCGCGCTTTGCACCTGCCGCCCCGTGGCATGAACGTCACAGGCATCTGGTGCTCTTCGCGGGTCTCCTGCTGGTGTCAATCGTTGCCGCCCGGCTCGTTCCGGCCCTGGCCATTTTTCCGAAGGATTTTACCCTTTCCTATGGCGGCCCCATCAATGACGCAGTCCGCTGGGTGTCGAAGAACTTGTTTCCCTTTGTCAAGCCGGTGCGCGACTGGATCACCATCTGGCTGCTGCTGCCCATGCGCGATTTCTATCTCTGGCTCCCGTGGACGGCGGTGATTGGATCGCTCGGCTTGCTGGGTTGGTTCCTGGGCGGCTGGCGGCTGGCTCTAGTGCCAATCTGCCTGTTTGGCATCATGCTGCTGACCGGCTTCTGGATTCCCCTGATGCTGACCATCTATCTGGTCACGGGCTGCACGGTCTTGAGCATACTGATGGGTGTGCCTGTAGGGATATGGGCGGCGCGAAGTCCGAGGGCAGCCCGGATCATCATGACGGTCTGCGACACCTTGCAGACATTTCCGAGTTTCATCTACCTCATCCCGGTCATCATGCTGTTCCAGACCAGCGATCTGTCCAATGTCATCGCCATGCTGGCTTACGCTACTGTGCCCGCGGTGCGTTATACGTACCTGGGCCTCACCCGCGTTCCTGCAACCACCATCGAGGCGGCGATCTCAATCGGCACGACGCCGCGCCAGCGGCTTTGGAAGGTCGAGCTTCCCATTGCTCTTCCTGAAATCATGCTTGGCATCAACCAGACCATCATGATGGCGCTGGCCATGGTGGCCATCACGGCTCTGATCGGTTCGCGCGATCTGGGACAGGAAATCTACAAGGCTCTTCCGGGCGCCGATACGGGCCGCGGATTGCTGGCAGGCCTCGGCATTGCATTCATAGGTATTACGGCCGACCGCCTCATCGGCGCATGGGCCAACCGGCGCAAGAAAGAATTGGGAATGGCTTGAAAGGCCACCCATCCCCAATCGCAATTTCAGTGTTGTGAGACGCTGGCCGCATAGACGAGGCAGTCAGTGGCGGCTGGCACGACGGCGAGAGAACGCCTCATCAAATTCCAGATGTCGCCAAACCATCCGATGGCGCAATTGAACAAGGTCCTATCGGAAATTTGGATGAACCGGTCGAGGAGAAATCCCTGACCTCACTCGCCTTGCGCCTGCCATCGCCGCACCGCGACGCCCGTTGCACTTGGCACGGCTTCAAATGAGGGCGCGGCGAGGACCGCCAATACGTGCAGCTCGCCATTACCGGTATTGATGAAACTGTGCACCACCTCGGGCGGCACAATGATGGATTCGTTTGCGGAAAGCGGAACTCGCTCGCCCGGAAGCTCTGCCTCCATTTGCCCGGCCAGCACCGTCAGCACTTCCTCGACATGATGCAGGTGCGGTGGTGCGCCGCTTCCCGGCGCGCACCACTGCTCGAAGATGCACAGGTTTTGGGCGCCAGCAAGCGAGGATACCCGCATCCGGGTCAAGACGCCGCTGCGCCACTCCTCGGTAGTCTGACTGTCATGCACAATCTTGCCCATGAATGCCTCTCTTTGGAACTGCGGGAATTGAACCGAACCACCAGATGCCAGCACTACTGCGCCAGGCCCAACCTCTGCTCAAGCTTGTCAATTTGCTGGAGTTGCCTTTTCGAAGCTGGGCCATCGGCTTCGGCGGCGCGCCGTACCATCGCAACAAGGTCGCGAAGTTCGTCGCGGTTGAGCTTGCGCGTCCAGAGCTTCTGATACCGGAGCGAAATATTGTTCGCGTCCTCCACATGCCTGGCGACCCATTTGGCAAAGACCATGAGTTCGGTTGGATCGTCGCGGCCCATGGCTCTTGCAACTTCCTGTTCGATCACTTTCTCGGCCGCGGGCGTAAGGTCGGTTTCGCCCTGCGCGACGGCAATCATCATGATGGCGGCTGCGGCCAGTGGATCCTCGACCGCTTCGACAGCCGATGATTCCGCCTTCTTTCGAAACTTGTAGCGCCGGTACTTGCCGAGAGCCCGTCCTGCAACATCAGTGACGTCATCGGCGGCTTCTTTCATCATCTTCAGCCGCCACCACCAGAAGGCAAGGCCGCCGAAAATCCCTGCCAATGCAATGAGAATATGCATACTTTAAGCGTCCTTGACGTCCGGGATACTTACGTTGTGTCACAAGCTAAGGTAGTTGAAAAGCATCGAAATGGTTGATGCTTAAAGCCGGATTGTCAGACCGCGAAAAATTGAAGGAACCTTAGCTTGGCATCGGCTCCGCCTGCGCCGTTTTCCAGTCTGGCGTGAAGGCCAGCACGTCCGCATCGTTCGGAACATTGGGATTGAACATCCGCGTCTGCCACAGGCTCGATTGCCGCGCCTGGTCGTTGGGCCGCAGTTTGCGCACCTTGCAGAACATCCGGAAGGATTGGGAATATTGCTCAAAGTCGAGCAGCACGTCCTTCACCTTGAGCAGCCGCCCGGCTGTTTCCGATCCGGGGCCGAACACCGCCGTCATGCTGTCCGAGAACAACTCCGGAAGCTGAAAATAGTCGCCGCCGAGATATTTGATCCCGGCCTCCCGCACCCGCTGGTGTTCGTTGGTCTTCAACACCTGGAAGCGGAAAAAGGCAGTGCTTTCCGATGGCTCGGCCGGAATGAGCAGCACGGCCATGGCGGGCAGCAGAACTTCGCCCTTGCGGGCGGAGACGCGCGGCCGCATGCCGGGCATGGGTTGGCCTTCGTAATCGCGCGCCGACATCTGGCGGATGCGGCACTGCCATCCGAGGAAGTGGCGCATCATCGTGGCGTTGCTGATGGCTCGCATTGTCCTTTGACAAAATGGTCTGGAATTGGTCAAATACTGGTTGAAATTGGTTTCCGCAAGAGAGGGTTCAAGGGATGGCGAGAGTGGCGGTAATCGGGGCGGGGCCGTCCGGTCTGGCGGCGCTGAGGGCGTTCCAGTCCGCAGCCAAAAAGAAGGCCAGGATTCCCGAGGTCGTGTGTTTCGAGAAGCAGGACGACTGGGGCGGCCTGTGGAAATACACCTGGCGCACCGGCCTCGACGAATATGGCGAGCCGGTCCACTGCAGCATGTACCGTTATCTCTGGTCAAACGGGCCCAAGGAATGCCTGGAATTCGCCGACTACACATTTGAGGAGCACTTCGGCAAGCCGATCCCCTCCTATCCGCCCCGCGCCGTGCTCTGGGACTATATTGTTGGCCGGGTGAAGAAGGCCGGCGTGCGCAAATGGATCCGCTTCAATTCACCCGTTCGCATGGTCGAATGGGACAAGAAGAAAAAGAAATTCCACGTCACCGTGCATGACCGAGTCAAGGACCGGATGTACACCGAGGAATTCGATCACGTCATCTCCGCCTCGGGCCACTTCTCGACACCGCACACGCCCTTTTTCGAAGGACTCGACTCGTTTAACGGCCGCGTCCTTCATGCCCATGATTTCCGCGACGCACTGGAGTTCAAGGGCCGCGATGTCCTGATCGTCGGCCGCAGCTATTCTGCCGAGGATATCGGTTCGCAATGCTGGAAATATGGGGCCAGGTCGGTCACCACGACTTTCCGCTCAAAGCCCATGGGCTTCAAGTGGCCGGCGAATTTCGAAGAGCGCCCCTTGCTGCAGAAACTGGTCAACAAGACGGCGCATTTCAAGGATGGCTCCACCAAGGAGGTCGATGCCATCATCCTCTGCACTGGCTACCAGCATCATTTCCCCTATTTGCCCGAGGACCTGCGCCTCAAGACCACCAATCGCCTGTGGCCGGCAAACCTCTACAAGGGCGTGGTGTGGCAGGACAATCCGCGGCTTTTCTATATCGGCATGCAGGACCAGTTTTATACCTTCAACATGTTCGATGCCCAGGCCTGGTACGTGCGCGACATCATCTTGGGGTCCATCAAGCTGCCAAAGCCCGATGCCATGAAGAAAGACTGGAAAAAGTGGCTGAAGCGCGAGGAGAAACTCGCCGACGCCGAGCAGATGATCTGGTTCCAGGGCGGCTACGTGAAGGAGCTGATCGAGGCTACCGACTATCCGAGTTTCGACATCGAAAACGTCAACAAGACGTTCATGGATTGGGAGCACCACAAGATGGAAGACATCATGGGTTTCCGCAACAACGCCTACCGCTCGCTGATGACCGGCACCATGTCGCCCAAGCATCACACGCCATGGAAGGAAGCCATGGACGATTCACTGGAAGCCTATCTCCAGATCGTCAAGTAAGCCGCTTTACCCATCAATGGAAAGGTGACAGGTTGCGCCACCCGTCACCTTTTGAGTGGAGCAACCCATGAACAAGCCGCACCATCCCGCTTCCGCCAACAATGCTGCGCTGGCCCGCATGCAGCAGTTCATGTCACCCTCGGCGGTGCCGTCGATTTCGACCGAACTGCTGGTCTCCGCCGATGGCGACCTCAATCGCGAACTCAATCATTTCCTGTTTGACCCACCCTCGAACCCCACGCTATTGAAGGGCAAGAAAGTCGCCATCTGCTGCACCAATGGCGTGGAGGAAGTCGAGATCACCGGCTCGATGCGCTGGCTCACCGAGCATGGCGCGACGGTGCATATCGTGTCTCCGCGCATCGGCGAATTCCATCCGACCCTCGGCCTGCGCTTTCCACCGCTTTGCGCGACGCACGTACTTGCCATCAGGCTGATGGAAAACGCCGGCTGGCTCAAGATCGACAAGTATGTGGATGAAGCCAAGGTGGCCGATTATGACGCCGTGATCTTTCCCGGCGGCTGCTGGAACCCGGATGCGCTCCGCGCCGACAAGCATGCCCAGGCTTTCGTCCGCGACATGCATGCCGCCGGCAAGCCGACCTGTGGCATCTGTCATGGCCAGTGGGTCATGATCAGCGCGGGCATGCTGAAGGGCAAGAAGGCAACCGCCGTCTGGAATATCCAGATCGATCTCGCCAACGCGGGCGCAACGGTGCTCGACGAGCCCTGTGTCGTTGACGGCAATCTGATCACCGCGCGTTTTCCATACGATCTGCCGCGCATGATCGATGCGCTGGTGAAACAATTGGTCAACGCCTGACGCGCGGCGGGCGGCACCGCCCGATCATTCAGTCATTCGCCGCCAGACGATTGTCGCCATGCCGGTCATGGTCTATGCACAAGACCGATTCATCCGATTGAAGGCGGTCCTCTTGTGACTTCACAATGAATCTTCCAGCCTCGGGCACGTTTGCACAGTCTCTCCGGCTGGCGACTGGAATGATCCTGTTTGCCTATGTCATCACCCATCTCGGCAACCATGCGCTCGGCCTGATCGACATCGACACCATGCAGGCGGCGCGGAAATATCGCCTCTTGGTGACGCGCTCATGGCCGGGACAGGCCGTTCTCATCGGCGCCTTTCTCATTCATCTTGCCTTGGGTGTTTACAAGTTTCTGGAGCGCCGCACGCTGCGCATCTCTGCGCCGGAAATCATCCAGCTGACCTTTGGCCTGTTCATCCCGCTGCTGCTGGCGCGCCATGTGCTGGGCTTGCGTGGCGCCAACCTCTTCTTCGACGTCGATGACAACTATTACTACGCGTTGTGGATCATGTGGCCGGCGGAGGGTTTGTGGCAGGCAGGTCTCATTCTCCTTGCCTGGGTGCATTGCTGGATCGGCCTGTTTCATTGGCTCCGGCTAAAGCCGTGGTTTGTCAGGGCAAGGCCGTGGTTTATCGGCTTCGCGGTGCTGTGGCCGGTGCTCGCCTATGCGGGTTTCGTCATGGCAGCGCGCGTCGTCCAACTCGAGACCGAGTTCGACTATCCCTTCACTGACGATCAATATGCCTTCCTCGACCGCGCAATGAAGATAGCGCTCTACGGCTATGCGGCCTTTCTTGCCCTGCTTGTGGTTGTTCGCCTGGCCCGGGCCGGCCTGGAGCGCTTGCGCCCGCGGATCGCTGTCGCTTACGCTGGTGGACCTGTTCTGATGGTTCCGCTCGGTTATTCGCTGCTCGAGGTCAGCCGCCTCCACGATGTGCCGCATGCCTCGATCTGCGGCGGGAGGGCCAGATGCTCCACCTGCCGCGTGCGGGTGCTGGAGGGATTGGACAAACAGCCGCAGGCCGGTGCCGCCGAACGGCGCGTGCTCGACAGGATTGGTGCGGCCGCCAACGTGCGCCTCGCCTGCCAGCTCCGGCCGGCGGCCGATATCTCCGTTGCAACACTGCTTCCGGCGCACCGGACCTGGTTTCTCGAATCAGCCCTCTACGACAAATACTATTGGGGGGTGGAGGAAGCAGTCACCATCATGTTCTGCGATCTCCGTGGGTTCACCGCGCTATCCGAAAAGCGGCTTCCTTTCGATACTGTGTTCATCCTCAATCAGTATCTCAGCCGCATCGCCGAAGTCATTGAAGACGCAGGCGGATATGTCGACAAATTCATCGGCGACGCGGTTATGGCGATCTTCGGGATCGGGAGCCCGGTCGAACTAGGTGCACGCCAGTCACTGGCTGCCGCCAAGGCCATTGCCGGCGTCCTTGAAGGATTGAATGCCAGCCTCGGCGATGACATTCCCGAACCCCTCGACGTCGCCATGGGCATCGATACCGGCACGGTCATTCTCGGCAGGATCGGATCGGCCGAGAAGGAGCACGCGGGCCGCCACATCACGGCACTGGGTGACATCGTCAATTCCGCCAGCCGCCTCGAAGTGTCATGCCGCGAATACGGCGTGCAATTGCTCGTTTCAAAACGCACCGCCGATGCGGCGGGATTTGCCATGCCCGGAGCGGCGACAAACACCATTCAGGTGAAGGGTAGAAAAGCGCCGTTGGAAGTCATCGAAATACCGAGAGCGGTTGCTCTGTCAATTCCAGCGGACACAGACATACGGTCACAGGTTGACCAATCATAACCAATTTCAGACCACTTGACCCCCAATTGGTACCGGAGCACAATCCACCTGCCTGGGGAAGGCACTGCGGGGTAGGGGCATGCGCACGACCGGACTTTTGGCCGGAATAGCGTGGTTCTCGGATCGAACAATTGGACAGCGCGATAACTGCTGCTGCCAAGCCCGCTACGATTCGCAAAAAACCGATCGGCCTGCAAGCGGCGCGGAAACGCGGGCACTGACATTCCGTCATGGCCTGAACCAGCACCGTTCGGCTGAAACCATCTGGAGGAAATAGAAGTGGCTCAACAACAAAGCTCGGGCGAACTCGTCAGGGCACTGGATTGGAAGTCGACCTTCTGGGTCGTCAGCGGTGTGATACCGCTGGTTTTGTTCTCAATTGGCGGCATTGCTGGCACGACGGGCAAGCTCGCCTTCCTGGTCTGGGGCATTTCGGTGATCATGGGATTTCTGCAATCCTTCACCTATGCCGAGATCGCCGGACTCTATCCGAACAAGTCGGGCGGCGCCTCGGTCTACGGTGCAACCGCCTGGCTGAAATATTCCAAATTCATTGCGCCACTGTCTGTGTGGTGCAACTGGTTTGCATGGTCTCCCGTGCTGTCGCTCGGGTGCGTGCTGGCGGCCGGATACATCCTCAACGCATTGTGGCCCATCCCTCTCGCGGAAGCACCCGCCGTTCAGGCGTGGATACAGGCAAATGCAGCCTCGATTGCTGCTGATTCACCACGTATCGCCGAGTGGCTGGCCGATGCCGCCAACGCTGGCAAGGCGGCACCGGATGCAATAGCTGCACTTCTCGCCCAGGATGGCGTGGCGGCCTTGACGCCTGCAATCCGCAATTGGGAACTCCTGAGCTTCAACGTGTCCGGTATCGGCATGGCGCATATCAACGCCTACTTCGTCATCGGCGCCATATTGATGCTCATCGTCTTCGCCATTCAGGATCGAGGCATTCTCCGCACCGCCAATGTGCAGAAGGTCCTCGGCATCATTGTCATTGTGCCGCTTGTCATTGTCGGCATCTGGCCGATCATCACGGGAAGCATCAACTACAGCAACTTCACCAATCTCGTTCCTCCTGCTGCGGCCTATAGCGCCGAGCCCGGCCTGTGGAACAACGGCGGTTGGACGCTTTTCCTCGGTGGCCTCTACATCGCCGCGTGGTCTACCTACGCCTTCGAAACCGCGGTGTGCTACACCCGGGAGTTCAAGAATCCGGCGACTGATACGGTCAAGGCCATCGTCGCGGCGGGCCTTTTTGCCGTCGCCATGTACATTCTCATCCCCTTCACCTTCCAGGGTGTCCTGGGCGTGGAAGGCATGCTGGCAACACCGATTGTCGATGGCTCCGGCATTGCCGAAGCGATGGGTGGACTGGTCAAGGGCGGACCCGTCGTCACGCAGATCTTCGTGATCCTGATGATCATCGCGCTGCTGCTGGCGATCATGACGGCCATGGCCGGATCCTCGCGGACACTTTATCAGGCTTCGCGCGATGGCTGGCTTCCCAAATACCTGAGCCACGTCAACAGACATGGCGCGCCAAATCGCGCCATGTGGACGGATTTCACTTTCAATTTGATCCTGCTGGCGCTGGCGTCGGACGTTGCGGGCTACTTCTTTGTGCTCGCCGTATCCAATGTCGGCTACATCATCTTCAACTTCCTGAACCTCAATGCGGGCTGGATTCACCGCATGGATGCCGGTCATCTCAAGCGTCCCTACAAGGCGCCGGATTGGCTGATCGGCCTCAACACGATCCTGGCCTTTGTCAACGCGTTGTTCCTCGGCGCTGGCGCCAAGGTTTGGGGCTATGAAACGGCGCTCTGGTGTGGCTTTGCCTTCGCCGCACTGATCATCCCGGTCTTCGCCTATCGGCACTACGTCCAGGATGGCGGCAACTTTCCGCCGCATGCCCTTGATGATCTCGGCCTGAAGGGTGGCGACCTTGGCCGGAAGAATGCCGGCATGCTCCCTTATCTGACCTTGGCAGTGGGCCTTGCAGTTGTTCTGATAGCCAACTGGTACTTCCAGCTACCAGCGTAAAACACATTACACACACTCGACCGGCGGTCTCGCGGGGCCGCCGGTTTTGTTTGCCGCCTTGAACCTGCCGGTTCTCCGGAGGATAGTGCGTCGAGCAGCGGAGCCCGGAATCGATGATCTATGTCCTTCTCGCCGTCGCGGCCCTTGTCGCGGGCTACGGTGTCTACGCCTATAACAGACTTACCCGTCTCAAGTTCCTGACCAGCGAAGGCTGGAGCGGCATCGACGTCCAGTTGAAGCGCCGCGCCGAACTGATCCCCAATCTCGTCGAGGTGGTGAAGGCCTATGCCGCGCACGAAAAACAGCTCTTCGAAAACCTGACCAGGCTGCGCGCAGAAGCAATGCGCAGCACGACCATTTCCGGTCAGGCCCAGACCGGCCAGGCCATGGCCAGTCAGCTTTCGCGGCTTTTTGCGCTCGCCGAGGCCTATCCTGAACTCAAGGCCGATCAGAACTTTCGCAAGCTCCAGGAGCAACTGGCCGAAATCGAGGACCAGTTGCAGATGGCGCGGCGCTACTACAATGGCACGGCGCGGAACCTCAACACCATGATTGAACAGGTGCCTTCGAACATTGTAGCCCAGCGCTTCGGATTTAATAAAGCCGAGTTCTTCGAGATCGATGACGATGCGCAGCGCCAGGTGCCAGTCGTGAACGTGAGCAGCTGAACCATGCGCGCCATCGCGCTCGCCCTGTTTGCATTGTTGCTTTGCGTGTCGGAGACGCGTGCCGAAGAGCGCATTCAGAAATTCACCAGTGATGCCACGATTGACACCGATGGTGCGCTGACAGTGCGCGAAACCATCGTCTGGTCCTTCCGCAACGAAGGACGCAAGCGCGGCCTGCTGCGGGATTTCCCTACCCGTTACAAGGATCGCAATGGCCTCAATGCCAATGTCGGCTTTGAAGTTGTTGCGGTAAAACGCAATGGTTCCGCCGAAAACTTTGTCGTCGAAAGTATTTCGAATGGAAAACGGGTGCGCATTGGCAGCGCTGACATCTTCCTGCCCGAGGGCCGCCACACCTACGAAATCACCTATCGGACCACGCACCAGATCGGTTATTTCGACAGCTACGATGAACTCTATTGGAATGTGACTGGCAATGCCTGGACCATGCCCATCGACCGGGCGGAGGCAATCATCCACTTGCCCGCCGGCGCGCGCATTCTCCAGCATTACGCATACACCGGAAAGCAGGGCAAAGACGGCAGCGATTTTCGCGTAACCGGCGCTGAAGGCGGCGTCTACCGCGCGGAGACGAGCGGGCCCCTTGCGCCCAATGAAGGCTTCACCGTCGCCGTTGGCTTTACCAAGGGCATACTCACAGCCCCAACTGAAACCGACAAGGTTACGCGTCTGGTTTCGGACAACGCCAGCCTCGGCGTCATGGCTGCCAGTCTGGTGGCGGTTCTGGCGTATTTTCTCTGGTCGTGGATGGCGGTGGGCCGCGATCCACCCAAAGGGACGATTATCCCGCTGTTTTCTCCGCCTCCGCTGCTGGGTCCGGCAGGCCTGCGCTATGTCTGGACGCAAAAATTCGATGACAAGGCTTTCGCCGCGAGTCTCGTTGGGCTGGCCGTCAAGGGCAGGCTCAAGATCACCGACGATGATGGCGATTATGCCATTGAAAAGCGCGCTGACAGCGGTCCTCCCTTGCTGACCGGTGAGGCTGCACTCTACCGGGCTTTGCGGCCTGGCCCCGTTCCCTTCAAGCAGGCAAACCACCGCGAAGTGCGCGCCATGCGCGCGACACTCGAGAAGGCCTTGGGCAGTGAGTTTGATGGCGTGGCCTTTGTGAGAAACCTTGGCTGGTCATTTGCCGGACTTGGCCTCTCCGTCCTCGGCCTCCTTGCGTCAGTGTTCACGCTGCCTCCCGGCGAAGCGGGTACCGGCCTGTTCATGACTGTGTGGACCGGTGGATGGTGGGCCGTAATCCTTCTGTTTCTGGTTTCCGCCATACGCGGATTGTTCGCCAAGGGCGTGGCAAGGAAAGCCGGAGCCGTGGTCATGCTGCTATTCCTCGTGCCATTCATACTGGCAGGAACGGCTGGCCCGGTTCTCATGCTCTCGGGAACAGGGAGCTGGACGCTCTATGCGTTGGCCGCAACCGGCGTCGCAATGGCTCTGCTCAACGTGATCTTTTTCCGCCTCATGCGCGCGCCAACGCGGGAAGGCCGCCGCCTGCTTGACCAGATCGAGGGCTTTCGCATGTACATGGCGACCGCCGAGGAAGACCGCCTCAACGTCCTCAACCCGCCGGAAAAAACACCGGAACTGTTCGAAAAATATCTGCCCTATGCCATAGCGCTCGACTGCGAGAACCAGTGGGCTGACAAATTCACCGCCATTCTTGCAGCGGCGGGCATTGCAGCACCGGCCTGGTATGCCGGGACGCACTGGAACACCGGCAATATGGGCGGCTTCACCGAAAGCCTGGGCAACAGCCTGGCGTCGAGCACGGCGGCGGCGTCTTCTCCGCCGGGATCAAGTTCTGGCTCGGGTGGTGGTGGTTCATCGGGCGGCGGTGGTGGTGGGGGCGGCGGATCCAGTTGGTAGCGGTCAGCCGCTGTCTGGTCCGATATAATCCTTGAGCCCCGGAATATCCCGCGCCGCGAAGAATTCCTTGACCGGGCGCTTGGCAATGATTTTACCGCCTTCCAGATAGGCCACATGCGTGGCGGCATGGCGCGCATCGTCCGGATCGTGCGTCACCAGCAGGACAGTCAGGCCACGCTCGCCCTTGATGTCGAGGAGCAGGTCGAGCATTTCCCGCCGGAGCCCCGGGCCGAGTGCGGTGAACGGTTCGTCGAGCAGCAAGATCGGCCTGTCGCGCACCAGGGCGCGCGCTATCGCGATGCGTTGCCGTTCGCCGCCCGACACCTCGCCGGGCTTGCGGCGTTTCAGCGTGTCGATGCCGACTCGTGCCAATGCGTCATCAACGCGTGACCGGTCATTTGCCGTGAGCTTGAGTCTGGGTGAAATGCCGAGCGCCACATTGGTCCACAGGTCGAGATGCGCAAAGCTGTTGTGGTCCTGAAAGATCATGCTCACCGGCCGCAGTTCCGGCGGCTCGTCCGTCACATCGCGGCCATCGACCTGGATGCGTCCCGAAAGCGGCTTCTCAAAGCCGGCAATCAGATTGAGCAGTGTCGATTTGCCTGAACCGCTGGGGCCGATGACGGCAAGAAATTCACTATTCCCAACCGCCATGTCGAATTCCATCAGCATGTCTTCGAAGGCAAAGCGCACGTCATCGACCACGATCATGATTGCCGCCCCTGGCGCTCAGCCAGAATGATGACGCTGATCGACAGCACCATGAGCACCAATGCCGTGGCCGCCGCAGAATCGATCCGGTAGCTGCCCATCTGCGCATAGATCAGCGATGGCAGCGTCACCAGATCCTGTGAGCCAAACAGTGAGATCGCCGTGAGATCGCCAAGCGACACGGCGAAACAGATGCCTGCGGCAAAGAACAGTGGTTTACGCAGCAAGGGCAAGTCGATGCGCCACAACCGATGCAGCCCGCCAAGCCCAAGGCTGGCGCACAGCCTGTCATGTGGCAGGAGAACTTGACGCGCCGCTGGTGCAAGTGCGCCAAGCGCAAAGGGCAACGCCATGAGCGTGTTCATGGCAGCAACGAGCAGGAAGGCCAGCCACCGGGAAAGCCCGAAACCTGCGACCAGCACAAACCATCCCGTGGCCAGAACAGCCGGCGGCACGATGAGACTGAGTACACCTGCGAGGGCGAAGGACGTCTGCCCGGCCCGCGACTGCGCGCGCGCCATGGCAAAGGCCATTGGCAGCGCAAGCGCAATGCTCATGACAACCGAGGCAATGGCGATCGCCGCACTCGTCAGGCTCGCCCTCGCAATGGCGCTCCAAGCGAAACTGGCGCTGATCCCGCTAAGCACGATGGCCAGAAGTGGTGCGGCGACAAATAATGTGGCTGTTCCGATCAGCAGGGTGTCGGCCAAACCGGGAGATGCCGGCGTGAATCCGTACCGCCGGGAGGCAAGGCTGGCGCCGCCATGCATCTGCAACGCGTACTGTCCGGCGAGCGCCACGAGAACTGCACAAAGGACCAGTTGCACCAGCGCCAGAGCCCCCGCCCGTGCCGGATCGAAATCGAAACGCAGCGCCTGATAAATGGCGACTTCCAGCGTCGTCGCCCGGGGGCCGCCGCCCAGCGTCAGGACCGCCGCGAAACTTGCCGTACAGAGCAGGAAGATCAGGCTTGCCGCTCCGGTTAGGCCCGACCGGATGGCGGGCCAGCCGATCAGCCGGAAACGGTCGCCAGTCGAAAACCCAAGCTGTGTTGCCAGCCGCCATGGCTCCGGCGCCACGCCATCAAGGCGCTGCATGAAAAGCCGCACCGCGAAAGGCAGGTTGAAGAACACATGCGCGATGAGTATCCCGCCAAGTCCGTAAATATCGATTGGCACACCGGATGCTTTGGCCAGCAGACCGGCGCGCCCGAAGATCGCCACGATGCCAAGCACCGCGACAATCGCAGGAAGCGCCATCGGCAAGGCAAAAAGCTGGATCACCAGATTGCGTCCCGGAAAGGTCGTACGAAACAGGGCCCAGCTCACAGGAATGGCAAACCCGACCGAGAGCAGCGTGGAAAGGCCGGCCTGCAACAGCGTGAATCGCAGCACCTGCCAGAGATAGCCATCGAACGGCGAAGCCCCCGCCATGCCTTGGCCCAGCCCGATGCCGATCACCGGTCCAATGCCCAGCCCGATCGCCACCACGATGACGGCGAGCGCGAATATGGCGGGAAGCCGTGTCATTGGCTCACGGCATTGAGCCACTCGTCAATCCAGGAGCGGCGGTTCTTGGCAACTTCCTCCGGCGAATAGAGGAATGTCTTGCCGGGCTTCACCAGTGTGTTGAAGGTTTCGGGCAGCGGAGCGGAGGTCTTCGCCGCCGGGAACATCCAGTTGCTTGTCGGTATTTCGTCCTGGAATGCCGGGCTGATCATGAAGGCCATGAACTGCTCGGCCAGTGCCCGTTCTGGCGATTTGTCGATGAGCCCAGCCACTTCCACTTGCAGGTAATGTCCTTCGTTGAAGCTGGCCGCCTTGTAGCGCTGCGTGTTCTCGGCCACGATATGATAGGCCGGAGACGTCGTGTAGGAGAGCACCATGGGCGCTTCGCCCTTGGTGAAAAGTCCATAGGCCTCGGACCACCCCGGCGTTGTCGCCAGAATGCGGCCCTTCAGCTTGTGCCACGCCTCGCCGGCCTTGTCTCCATAAACCGATTTCATCCACAGCAGAAATCCAAGCCCCGGCGTCGATGAGCGGGGGTCCTCGAGAATGACCTTTTGATTTTGATCGCCGTTCACCAGATCGTCGAGCGACTTTGGCGGCGCGGTCATTTTCTCGGTGTCGTAGACCACGGCGAAATGACCATAGTCGAAGGGCAGGAAGTCGGCATCGGTCCAGGCAATTGGAAGACTGAGCTGCGAGGCATCTTGGTGATGTGCGCCGAACAGTCCTGTTTCCTTGGCCTCTGCGGTCAGGTTGGTATCGAGGCCCAGCACCACGTCGGCCTGTGTTGCCGCCCCTTCGAGCTTCAGCCGGTTTAGCATTGCCACGCCATCGGCAATTGCCACCCATTGCACCGTGCAGCCGCACGTTTTCTCGAATTTCTCCTTGATCTTCGGCCCCGGACCCCACTCGGCGACGAAGCTTTCATAGGTATAGACGGTAAGCGTGGGCGCAGCTTGTGCGGCAACCGCACTGGTCACCAGGGCATACAGAATGGCTGCTGGTTTCTTCACAATGTCCTCCTATGGTGCCGGCTGGGGAGGACGTCGGATGCCTGAGACATCAGCCCGCAATCCCTCCGCCGGTATGATCCGGATCAGGTTCAGCGGGTTGGCGGATAGCGCGCCTCTCAGCCTTTCGGGCACCCCGTTGAGAGCAAGGCAAACCTAGGGTGTTGGCGCTGTTCACACAAGTACCTTCTGTTAGGGATTTCTGCTAAGAGTCGCTCATGTCTCGTTTTGTAATTCTGCTTGGCGGCAGGCTTTCGTCCACGCCGCGCCTGATGGCTCAGGTCCGTGGCTCCCGCACAATTGCTGCTGACAGCGGCATGGCCCATGCCAGCGCCCTCGGCCTCAATCCTGAACTCTGGGTCGGTGATTTTGATTCGACCAATGCAGCCCTGGCCGAGGCCTACACCCATGTCGGCCGCCATGCCTACCCGACCGAGAAGGACATGACCGACGGCGAGATCGCCATTCGCGAGGCCATCAATCGTGGTGCATCGGAACTGGTGCTGGCAGGGGGCATGGGCGGCCAGGCCGATCATACGCTGGGCCATTTTGGCCTCGCCCTGTCGCTTGCCAACCGCGGCTACCGCACGCTGCTGACGAGCGGCGATGAAGAGGCCCATCCGCTTATCCCGGGAAAGCTCGCCATCGATCTCCCTGAAGGAACCACCGTCAGTCTGGTGCCTTTTGCCGATCTCGAAGGTTACAATCTCGAGGGCGTCAAGTGGCCGCTGATCGATCGCCGCGTGCCTCTGGGGTCAAGCCTCACCTTGTCCAATGTCGCCACAGGCCCAGTGCGTATGAGCCTGGAACGAGGCTATGGGGTGGTCGTCGTCCATTTCCAGCAGGAAGGACATGCAAGCTGAGCTGACGATCATTCGCCTCGGCCGTCAGGGCGAAGGAGTTGCCTCACTCGGGGATCGGCCCGTTTATATCCCCTATGCCCTGACCGGCGAAAAAGTGATCGCCGACATCGAAGGCGAGCGCGGCGTTATCCGTCAGCTTCTCGAACCCTCACCGCACCGGACCGATCCCTTTTGCAAGCACTTCGGCGCCTGTGGCGGTTGCTCGCTGCAACATCTTCAAAAAGAAGAATACGTGCACTGGAAGCACGGCGTTGTTGCCAGCACCCTGCGCCGCGAGGGCATTTCAACCGATATCCGGCCGCTTGTTCCCGCTCACGGAGAGGGACGCCGCCGCGCCACGTTGCATGGCAGGGCCACAGGCTCCGGATTCAATGCCGCGCGCAGTCACAAGGTGCATCCGCTCGATGCCTGTCCGCTTTTTGCTCCAGCCCTGGCGGCGGCACCCGCAATCGCCGATGCGGCCTTCGCTGCGGTGGGAGATTGTGACGTCACCCTCACCGAAACGGCAAGCGGCATAGACTGCGCCATCAAGGCGCATAAGCATGCGCAGGGCGCCAGGCTGGTTCCCTTGGTCGAGAAGTTCGGCCTTTCGCGCATTACCCTGAATGCCGAAACCATCGTCACCCGCGATCAACCGGAAATGGTGATTGGCGCTGCCCGCGTGCCGCTGCCGCCTGGAAGCTTCCTTCAGCCGACCGCACTTGGCGAGGAAACCCTGGCAAGCCTCGTTGGCGAGGCGCTCGGCAAGGCCAAATCCATCGCCGATCTGTTTTGCGGCATCGGGCCATTTGCGTTGCGCCTCGCGTCACACGCCAAGGTGCATGGCTATGACAATGACCCTGCTGCCGTTGCCGCCTTGAAGGACGCCGTGCGCAAGACCCAGGCGATCAAGCCGGTGACGGCTGAAATCCGCGACCTGATGCGGGAACCGCTTACCGCCGGTGAACTGAGTGCCTATGATGGTGTCGTATTTGACCCGCCCCGCGCCGGAGCTGAAGCCCAGGCCCACCAACTCGCCAAATCGATAGTGCCGAAGGTGGTTGCTGTCTCCTGCGACCCCGTGACCTTTGCCCGCGATGCACGCATTCTTGTGGCAGGCGGTTACAGGTTTGAAAGCGCCACACCGGTGGACCAGTTTGCCTGGTCCGCCCACGTCGAAACGGTCGGAGTTTTCAGGCGTTAGTCTTTGGCGCGCTCGACGTAGGAACCATCCTCGGTCGAGATCACGACGCGCGTACCCGATGCGATGTGCGGCGGCACGTTGGTGCGCACACCATTGGAAAGCACAGCTGGCTTGAACGAAGAAGCCGCCGTCTGGTTCTTGATGACCGGTTCGGTCTCGACGATTTCCAGCGTGATGCGCGGCGGAATTTCAATCGAGATGGGAACCTCGTTGAAAAGGGCGATCTGGCATTCCATGCCTTCCTGCAAATAGGGCACGCTGTCGCCAACCATGTCGCCGGGAACGCTGATCTGTTCGTAATTTTCCGGATTCATGAAAACGAACATGTCGCCATCCTGATAAAGATAACTATGCTGGATGGTCTCGACGAAGGCGCGCTCGACAGTGTCAGTGGTCTTGTAGCGCACCACTGTCTTAACCCCGTCCGAAATCCGCCGCATGTCCACTGTCGTGGTCGGCGTGCCTTTTCCGGGATGATAGCTCTCGGCCTTGAGTACGACGTAGAGTTTGCTGTCTTCATGCTCGATGACATTGCCCTTGCGAACGCCGCTCGCGATGATCTTGACCAAAATGCTTCTCTTTTCTGGAATTGCTGGAATGGGTTAGCGCGGGTATTAGCAGTAAGGGTCCTATTCGCCAAGCCCTGAGGGACAATCAAGTGACCTTAAGAGAGACGTCATGGTGGAGGCCTGAAATCCATGCTGACCGGCGGCCATTCCTGCTCGCGCGCAACCGCATCGTCCGCGCCATCCGCCAGCATTTCGAGGATCAGGCCTTTATCGAGGCAGATTGTGGCGCACTACAAGTCTCGCCGGGCAATGAAGCGCACCTCCATGCCTTCGCAACCGACCTGATCGACAGCGAGGGCAAGGCGCATCGCCGCTATCTACACACCTCGCCGGAATTTGCCTGCAAGAAGCTCCTGGCGGCAGGAGAGGAAAAGCTGTTTTCATTGGCCCACGTTTTTCGCAACCGTGAGCGGACTCGTACCCATGTTCCCGAGTTCACAATGCTGGAGTGGTATCGTGCGCGGGCGAGTTACAGCGCTGTTGTCGCCGACACACTGGACCTGATCCGCCTCTCCGCTTCAACACTCGAAACAAACCACTTTTCCTATCAGGGCAGGGCCTGCGATCCCGCAGACGATGCTGAAATGCTGACTGTTGCCGATGCCTTTGTCAGGCATGCCGGCGTCAGGCTGCTTGATACGCTCGATGCAGCGGGAAAGCCCGATCGCGACGCACTGGCGCGGCAATCGCCATTTCCCGTTTCGGCCAATGACACATGGTCCGATATATTTAGCGCTGTTCTGGTCAGCCACGTCGAACCGCAGCTCGGCATTGGACGTGTCACCATTCTTTACGAGTATCCAGCCTGCGAAGCGGCATTGGCGCGGATATCGCCTGCCGATCCTCGCGTAGCCGAACGCTTTGAAGCCTATGCCTGCGGCGTGGAACTGGCCAACGGCTTTGGTGAACTGACCAATCCCGATGAACAGCGCCGCCGCTTTGTGGCGGATATGGACCTGAAGGAGCGTCTCTACGGCGAACGCTATCCCCTCGACGAGGATTTCCTTGAAGCCCTTGCGCTGATGCCGGAGGCATCGGGCGTGGCGCTTGGTCTCGATCGGCTGGTCATGCTTGCCGCCAGTGCCACATCAATCGATCAGGTCATATGGACCCCGGCAAATTAGCGCTTCTCACCCGCACGCGCGCGTGGGAAAGTATTACAAATAGGGAGATTGGCAATGTCAGGGAAACTGCGGGTTGGATTGATTGGCGTTGGCCTGATGGGTCACGGCATCGGCAAGAACATCGTGCAGAAAGGCTACCCGCTCACCGTCATGGCGCATCGCAATCGCGCACCCGTGGATGACCTGATTGCCAAGGGCGCCAGGGAAGCAGGATCACCGCGCGAAATCGCCGAGGCTTCCGATCTGGTCATTCTTTGCGTCACCGCCACGCCGCAGGTTGAAGAAGCGATCTATGGCAGCAACGGCGTGATGCAGGCTATACGCAAGGATCTCGTCGTCGCTGATTGCTCCACCGCCGAACCGCAATCGACTATCAAAATCGCCGCCGACTTTGCCGCCAAGGGAGCTCATTTCGTTGATACCCCGATGACCCGCACGCCAAGGGAGGCAGAAGAAGGCAAGCTTGGGCTGATGATCGCCGGAGACAAGGACGTGCTGGCCAGGATCACCCCGGTGCTGCAATGCTTTGCCGATACCATCGTCTATTCGGGTGAAGTTGGCGCCGCGCACAAGCTCAAGCTGATCAACAATTTTCTCTCGCTCGGCAATGCTGCACTGGTTGCCGAGGCCATCACGGTCGCTGCCAAGGCCGGCGTCGATATGCACGCACTCCGCGACATCGTGATTTCAGGCGGCGCCAATTCGGTCATGTTCGAACGCCTGATCAAGATTCCGCTGGCCGATGATGACACCGCAGCCAAATTTGCCATACGCAACGGCCGCAAGGATTTGCGCTACTACACCAACCTCACCGAACAGCTCCCGGTAACGTCATTTCTCGCCGAGTCGGTGCATCAGACTTACGTCATGGCTGAAAACCAGGGCTATGGTGAGCGCTACATTCCGCGCCTGATCGACATGTTCGCCGGAATTAACGGTCTCTCCAAAAAATAGCTAAATCCGGCTGCTTTCCGCCATCGCTGAAACAATTGAAACTCTTCCTTCGTTCGCGTGAAAACGCGTCGAAACGAATGCGCGGTACAAGCACGCGCCATGACGGGGGCGTCAATCATCGAGCCTTCGGGAGAGTACAATGTCTAAACTGTCAACAACCACGGCCACCACTTCGGCCCTCATGGAATTCACCAGATCGCTGGCGGAAGCGCTGTCTTTCGCCCGCCTGATCGAAATCGCCAACGCTCACATGGCCCAGCGCGTCACGCGCCGCGTTCTTGAAGAGCTGAGCGACGATCAGCTTCGCGATATTGGCTTGACGCGCGGCATGCTGGAAGATGCAATCCGCCGTCCGTCGCGCCGTTATCACACGGATTACTGATCGTGAATATGTCTGCGCTTTGTTTCCGCACTGCAGTGCTCATGGGCCTTGTCGGACTCACCGCCGGCATCGCCATGGGCATGACCCAGGATTTCAGCCTGGCGCCCGCTCACGCCCATATAAACCTGCTGGGCTGGGTGTCTTTCTTTCTCTATGGCGCCTTCTACATGCTTGTACCGGCGTCGGCTGAAGGCTGGCTGCCGCGCATCCACTATGGCCTGTCAATTGCCGGCGCCATCATTTTGACCAGCGGCATTGCCCTGATCGTAACGGGCAACACCGCATTCGAGCCGCTGGCGATCATTGGTTCGCTGCTGGTCTATGCAGGCTTCCTGACCTTCATCTGGATCGTCTTCCGCGCCCGGATCGTGCCGCTCAGGCACTGACTCTCAATTCGCCCTTATCGGTTTCGGCATATCTCCCGAGTGCCACGACCAGGCCCTCGGCGCCATCGAGCGCGCCGGGGGTCAGTTCCATTCCGAGAAAGCGCTCACGCTCGACCGGTCCCGGCAGGTGCAGATCGCTCACCACATCCCGTGAAAACCCGAAGCGCTCATAGTAGCCCAAGTCACCCACCAGGATCACAGCGTTGTGGCCAAGCTTCCGTGCCTCGGCAATGGCATGCTGCATCAGGGCGGCGCCGATGCCCTTATTCTGGTTGCGGCAATCCACTGCCACCGGCCCAAGCAGCAAAGCGTGCCCAGCCGATCCTGCGGCCACGTTCCACAGCCGGATCGTGCCGAGCAGCCGGCCCGTCTTGCTCACCGCTGAAAACGCCAGGCCTTCGGCCGGCACGCGTCCATCGCGCAACCGCTGCGAGGTCTTGCGCAGGCGATTCTTGCCAAAGGCCCGGTCGAGCAGGGCCTCGCGCGCCAGGCTGTCGGCAGGCAGTTCATGACGAATGGTGACCATTGGGGCCTCCATGAAAACGCAGGTTACAGGAAACGGGGGTTCAGATGACGTAGGCTTGCAGCGGCGAGAAGCCGTTGAACGCCACCGATGCGTAAGTGGTCGTGTACGCTCCCGTGGCTTCGATCAGCACCTCGTCGCCCACCGTCAGGCTCAGCGGAAGGTGATATGGTGTCTTCTCGTACAGCACGTCGGCCGAATCGCAGGTCGGTCCGGCGATGACGCATGGACCCTTGCTGTCATCGTCGCGAGCGGTCGCAATCGGATAGCGGATCGCCTCGTCCATGGTTTCCGCCAACCCGCCGAACTTGCCGATGTCGAGATAGACCCAGCGCAAATTGTCGTTGGCATGCTTCTTCGAGACCAGCACTACCTCTGACTTGATCACGCCGGCATTGCCCACCATGCCACGGCCCGGCTCGATGATGGTTTCGGGGATCGCATTGCCAAAATGCTTGGCGAGTGCGCCGTGAATGGCATTGGCATAGCTGCCGGTGCCCGGAACCTGCTTCAGGTACTGGGTCGGAAAGCCGCCGCCAAGGTTGACCATCTGCAATGTGATGCCGCGCTCCGAGAGCTGGCGAAAAATCTCCGCCGATTGTGCGAGCGCGCTATCCCAGGCTTCAAGCCGCGTCTGCTGTGAGCCGACATGGAACGAGATGCCGTAAGCCGCAAGACCAAGCTCATGGGCGCGCAGCAGCACGTCCTGCGCCATCGCCGGATCGCACCCAAACTTGCGGGACAGCGGCCACTCGGCACCTTCGCCATCGGTCAGGATGCGGCAGAACACCCGCGCCCCCGGTGCCGCGCGCGCCACCTTTTCAACTTCTTCCACGCAATCCACCGCAAACAGCGAAACGCCAAGCTGATGCGCCCGGGCGATATCACGCTCCTTCTTGATGGTGTTGCCAAAGGAAATCCGGTCAGGCGTGGCGCCTGCTGCCAGCGCCATGTCGATCTCGGCGACCGATGCCGTGTCGAAGCATGAGCCAAGCGAAGCCAGCAGGGAAAGGATCTCGGGCGCGGGGTTGGCTTTGACTGCGTAGAAAATGCGCGTGTCAGGCATCGCGCGGTTAAATTTCAGGTAGTTTTCGCGAACCACGTCGAGGTCGACGATCAGGCAGGGTCCTTCGGGACGTCGGTCGCGGAGGAAATCAAGAATGCGTGCAGTAGCCATGGATCTAACTCCCGTCTTCAAGCGGTTCAATAGAGTCGGCTGCGGCCGCGGCCCATGGGATGGAACCACGGTACACGTCAACAATCGAACTTTGTTCTGCCTTGGCTTGATCGGGAAACCCAACCGCACGTCCGGCAATGATAGTGAAGCCTCTTCAGTAACGCCGGCCTTTGGATAGACCGGCTGAGACCAACAAGGCCCGCACCGTCGTTGCTTACTTGACGTCCGCGATGTCCCGGTTGGACCACCGCTTCCAGCAACTGCTGGTGTACCGTCCCGGATTCCCCGGGGGACGCCCTTGAGGCACGTGCGACTTTGGGCGAGGGGGATATGATGGATTCCTCTGTCGTAATCAAGACGAAATCGCGCCGCGTGAAAAATTTTTCGTTAACGCGATTTAACCTTCAGGCGGGCCGAAGCTGTGCCACCCGGCATGGAGGCGTGTCGCGGTGGTGATCACACACATCGCGGCATAGATGTAGGCTAGAAAACTGAAGCTTTCGGGCCAGACGCACATCAGCACAAAGCACGTCACCGTCTCCGTCCCTTCCGTCAATCCGCCGAGGTAGAAGAACGATTTGCTGGGATAGTCGCTGCTCTTCAGCCCGCGTTTTTCCGCCATGATGGCAAAGGCGAGAAACGAGGTGCCGGTACTGACAAAGGCGGCGAGAAGAAATGCCGCCGCCAGCGCGTTCTGATCTGGATCATGAATTGCGAAACTCAGCGGGATCGCGGCATAGAAAACAAAATCCAGTCCGACGTCCAGAAAAGCCCCGCGGTCGCTGGCGCTGTCGAGCCGCGCCACCGCGCCGTCAATGCCGTCGAGCAGGCGTCCGGCAAGCAGCGGCACGATGGCAAGCCAGGTGAAGCCGATGGTTATCAGCAATGCCGCGGCCAGGCCCAGTCCGAAGCCGGTAAACGTGACATCGTTCGCCGTCCAGCCACGCTCGGAAATCCTTCGTGCTCCCTCGTCGATCACCGGCTTCAGCAGTTTCAGCGCAAGCCGGTCAAACATTTGTCACCGTGCCTGAGCCATCGATCCTGAACACCCGCCCGCCTGCTGGCACATCGGCAGGATCATGCGTAACCAGCAATGCAGGCACGCCCTTTGCCGCGAGGCTCGAATAGACATAGTCCCGGATGCTCTGGCGCAACGGGATATCGAGTTTGGCGAAGGGCTCATCCAGGAGAATGGCCAGTGGCTCGGCCAGCAGCGCCCGCAGCAGCGCCACACGCGATCGCTGCCCGCCCGAAAGCGTATGCGGCATGCGTGTCGCCAGATCGCCAATTCCAGCGCGTTCCAGCGCGTCAAGGGCAAGCGCCTCCCGAGCGCCCCGCTCGCCACGCGGCATGCCGAACAACAAGTTCTCCATCACCACGAGATGCGGAAACAGGAGATCGTCCTGAAACAGCCGGCCGATCTGCCGCCGCTCTGGCGCCAGTCCCAGCATATCGATCCCGTTCAGTGAAACTTGCCCTTCTCCATGCAGTGGTTCTGGAGGATCTCCTGCCAAATAGGCAAGAAGACTCGATTTTCCCGATCCGCTTGCACCCATAAGTGTGACCGTTTCTCCCGGCGCTATTGTCACGCTGAACTTGTCGACAAGAGGGCTGCCGAGCAGCCTGATCGTCACGTCTTGAAGCACGAGACTCATG
>JANMMJ010000262.1:0-3297 GCA_031373255.1 Hyphomicrobiales bacterium | reverse complement strand
CCGAGCTGAAATGCAGCGCATCCGCTTCCAATGCTTCGCTGCCAGTCTTTTTGGCGACCCTGTTGAGGACGCGGGCGCGATTGAAGTCAATGATGATTGATCCGGCGATGATGGCGAAGGCCCACCATTCAACTTCGACATGCGCTTCATCTCCCATCAGCCGCCGCACCGCCTCATAGACAATCCAGACAGTGGTGAGAAACAGCAAACCGGTTTCAACCAGCGCGGCAACGCTTTCGGCCTTGCCATGGCCATAGTGATGCCTGTCGTCTGCCGGGACATCGCTCCAGCGCACCGCAAACCATGTGATGATCGTCGCGCCAAGGTCGATGATGCTGTGAATCGCTTCCGACAGGATGCCAAGCGAACCCGTCATCAATCCGGCGAACAGCTTGGAACCGGCCAAAGCGGCGCTGGCGAATATCGAAAGAAGTGCTGCCTGTTGTTTCTCGGAACTCGCCATGGCCTGCTCATAGCAGAAAATCGCAACGCCCTTGAATCGCCATCTTGGCTGATCAGGAAACTGTGGAGAAACGAATTTGCAGGCTATGACGATGAACTTCCTGAAAACAACCTGGACTTGGAGCCTGCGCCTGATTGTCTATGTATTTCTGGCACCCGTCTTGCTTCATGCTCTGGTCTGGAGCGCTCACGGCTGGCCAGCCAGCTGGCGCGATGCCAACTGGTCGAGTGCTGGAATTTTGCCGTCTCCAGCTGATTTCCGGGAGGCCACTGTCAGGATCTATTCAGCCCGCACCGGCGGCTGGAAAGGTGCCATCGCCACGCATTCGTGGATCGTGGTCAAGCGCAATGGCGCGGCACAGTTTGATCGTTATGATGTTGTCGGCTGGGGCAACCCGGTAAGGAAGAACGGTTATCCTCCCGATGGCCGCTGGTACAGCAACACGCCCGAATTGACTTTCGCGGTGGACGGCGAAGCCGCCGAGCGTCTGGTGCCCAAGGTCGAAGCCGCGATCGCGGCCTATCGCTGGTCCAAGCCGGGCGATTACACCCTATGGCCTGGCCCCAACTCGAATACCTTTGTCGCCTCAATTCTGGCAGCTGTGCCCGAACTTGACGCCCGCCTGCCATCGACAGCCGTTGGCCGGGATTTCCCGCCCGACGGGCATTGGACCGGGCGCACCCCTTCAGGTGGCGTGCGCATGAGTTTGGGCGGCTATCTGGGGGCCGTGATGGGGCGGAGCGAAGGCGTTGAAATCAACTTTCTCGGCCTCGTCGTCGGTATCGACATCCGGAAACCCGGCCTCAAGCTCCCGGGCTTTGGCAGGATTGGCTGGTGACCATTATGAGCCATGACGAATTTGCAGGTCGATCTGCCGCCGCCGGCGTTGCTCAAAAATGATGCGGATGCTTCTTGGGCAGACAACCGAGTCGCTCCCCAATGCCTTCAGAATCATCGATTCCCATGCCGCCGGTGCCCATGCGCCGCGCAGGGGCGATGACGTTTGGAGCGCTGTTCGCCCTTGAGTCCTTTGTCCGTTCGCTCAATTCCACTGTCGTCTCGCTGCAATCCTACGATCTATTGCAGTCCACCCAGAAGGTAAGCCAGCTTTCGGCCTTCGTCAGCCTTTCGGTTCTGGTCGTCACCCTTTCCCTGCCATTGCTGATCAGCAGCCTGCCGCGCCGCTGGGCTTACACCTTCGGCGTGATTTCGCTCATGCTTGCCAGCATTTCCTTCGCAAGTTTCACGCTGGCCGGCCAGTTCACCGGCATGATCCTGCGGAACTGCGGTGCAGCGCTGCTCAACATCGTCCTGTCACTTTACATCATGGACCACGTGAAGCGCATCGACCTGACCCGCATCGAACCGGTACGCATGGCGCTCTCGACCGTATCGTGGATGACCGGTCCGGCCCTGGGTGTGTACTTGTACACACAATATGGCCATTGGGCCCCGCAGATCGTTTGCATTGTCTCGGGCGTCATCCTGATCGCACTTTTCTGGCTGCTGCGCCTCAGCGACCACGCCATTATTCGCCCCGGCTACGCCAAACCGCCCAACGCCATCGCCAATGTGGTGCGTTTCGTGCGTCAGCCACGTCTCCGCCTGGCCTGGTTTATCGCCTTCGGGCGCTCGGCCTACTGGACAACCTTTTTCATCTACGCCCCGCTCCTGATGGTCGAAAGCGGTCTTGGCAAGCAGTCCGCCGGGTGGCTGGTTTCGTTAAGCCAGGCTCTGCTGGTCTGCGCCTATTTCTCCGGCACGGTGGCGCGCCGCTTCGGTGTGAGGAGCGTCATAACGGTGTCGTTCCTGCTGAGCTGCCTTTCGGCGCTGGCAGCCGGCCTGGCCGGAAAGGAATTCCCCTATCTCGCTGCGGGAATGCTGCTGGCAGGCTCCCTCGCGGCTTCGGCGCTCGATGGCGTTGGCGGCATTCCGTTCCTCCGCGCCGTCCATGGCTACGAACGCCCGCAAATGGCCGCCGTTTACCGCACCTATATCGATTTCTCCGAACTCGTGCCGGCGTTCCTGTTCGCCATTGCACTCTCCTACTTCGAGATCGGCTCGGTGTTCATCATCCTTGCCGTCCTGCAGGCGATTTCCGGTTATTACGCCTGGCGCTACCTGCCGCGGTCGCTGTGATGAACGCTCCATGAACGCGCCGTTCCGGTGAGGTTCAAGGGGGCTCAGGCAAGGTCATCTCCAAGTTCAGGAGATTGCCATGATCCACCGCAGCAAATCACTCCCGCCGATCCTCTACATGTACCTGGGAAGCCTCGCCGTCATGGCCGCCGTGATCGTTCCGCGTCTTGGTGGCTGAAAAAGGACCGTTCTCCCGCCTTGACCTTTTCTGCGATGATCTTCAACTGTCGCTCAAAGGGGAGTGGTCATGCCGCAGAAGATCGAACTCGGTTACAAGAAGCTGATGGCCGAAGCGGAAAGTGCCGTCAAAAGCGTGAGCCCCGCCGAAGCCATCGCCATGCAGGGCAGGGACGACGTTGTCATCGTCGATATCCGTGATCCGCGCGAAATCGAGCGCGAAGGCCGCATCCCGGGATCGCTCCATGCCCCGCGCGGCATGCTGGAATTCTGGGTTGATCCAGAGAGCCCCTATCACAAGCCGGTGTTCGCCGAAGACAAGACCTTCGTCATCCATTGTGCAAGCGGCTGGCGCTCGCTTCTGGCAACCGAACTTCTGCAGCGCATGGGGCTGAAGCCAGTGCTGAACCTGAAGGATGGTTTCAAGGGCTGGAAGGAGGCCGGCGGACCGGTCGAGGTCAAGGAACCGAAGGCATGAGCGATTTGCATCTGGTCATCGGCAACAAGAACTATTCGAG
>JANMMJ010000232.1:0-22722 GCA_031373255.1 Hyphomicrobiales bacterium | reverse complement strand
CCCGATCCCGGGCGGTGCCGCCATATTGACAAGCATCGGACGCGATGCAAGCATCCGGCCAGAGAGAACCGTTGTGGAATTGCGCAAGGGAGTGCCGCCATGTGCATGTCTTCGCTGCGATCCGTGGCCGCGCTGGCGGCGTCACTTGCCTGCACCAGCATTCCGGCACAGGCCGATAATATCAAATTCTCCTTCAACCAGAACGGTCCTTTCTGGTTTGGCAATCTTCGCCAGGATATCGGCCTGAACAACAGCAACGCCAAGGTTTTGCAGTTCAGCAATCCCAGCAGCGGCCTTGTCGCGATTTTCTTCAACGCCGAATGTCAATTGATCGGGCGGCCGCAGAGCATCGTGAACGTCGATATCCTCATCGATGGAACGATCGTGCCGGTCACCAATGGCGACGATGCGTTTTGCGCCGGTCGCGGCGTCGGCGTGGAAGGGGGCTGGGCGCGGCATTCGCTCACCGTCGCGCGGACACTAAGTGCGGGCACGCATTCGCTGCGCGTAAAGGCCACGGCACTCGGGGTTCACACCGGTGCGCGGCTCGACAACATCACGGTGCTGGTGGCGCGGTAGGACAAACGGCAATGTGGAAAACGGCGATCCGGCCTTCCTTCCTGGCAATGGCGTTCCTGGCCGCCGCAACGCCGCAGGCAAGGGCCGACATCCTGCTCTATTCCGACAAGACCGCGCCGCAAGCCTGGCTCACAACACTGTGGCAGGCGGTGAAGCTGAACGGCAATGGCGACCTCTCATTGCTCTTCACCAGTCCGCAGAACGGACTGGTTTCAGTCACCTTCACCGCCGAATGCCAGGTGATTACCAGTCCCGATTTTTCTTTGCCCACACTCACCATCAACATCATCATCGACGATGACGTGGTGCCCGTCACCAACGGCGATGACGCGTTTTGCTCCGGCGGCAAAGCGGGCGTCGGGGGCAGGCTGTCCACGCGCGCGTTCACCGTGGCGGCCAATCTCGCCGCCGGACAGCATGTCTTGCGGGTCGATGCGGCAGCCAGCATCAGCAACGGCGCACGGCTGGACGACATCACCGTGCTGATCGCGCGGTGAGCGGAATTCCGGTGAAACTTTTGGACTGTCACTGAATTTGTCACCGAATTCCATGACCACTTCGGCGGTGAAGGGTACATCGGAGGCCAACGACCAGGCGTTCAAGAGCGTCGATCTCGAGAGCCTGGCCTATCGCGGCGGCCACTTGCAGCACTGAACATATTGTTGCGTCCAATTCATTCGGGGCAGTCCAAAAGGCCGCCCCGATTTTTTCGACAAACGATTTTCTGCCACTATGGCTGTTCAACGATTCATGACTATGGTAGCGTTAAATTGCTGTGACACGTCTATCTCTGGCAAGGGGTAAGGTGGGCTGGCTCCGGCATTGTTTGCGGTACGACCGAGGCTGAACCTGGCTCCGCGGAGTCACAACTCATCAGAGGTGACCAAAAAATGCTGATATCTCTCAAATCAATCGACTTGCACAGGCAGTCATGGCGGCGCTGGGCGGCGCTGGTTGCCCTGGTATTCACCGCGGTGTTCGAATTCGTTGCAAATGCCGCGGCATTGGAATTCACCGCGCCGACCAATTCCAGCCCGATCGCCATTTCCCGCGACCAGCAATTCGTCTGGGTGGTCAATCCGCGAGACGACACGGTGTCCGTGTTGCGGACCGGCACGAACACCGTCATTGCAACGATCGGGACCGGCGACGAGCCTCGCAGCGTGGCAGTCGATCCCAACAACAATTACGCTTTTGTGGCAAATGCCGCAGGCAATTCCGTGACGATCATCAGAATCATCGACGACTCCCCGGCGAATTTCGCGGCGGTCGTCGAAAAGACGGTGAAGACCGGTGCAGAACCATGGAACATCGTGATTTCGCCCAATGGCAAGCGCGTGTTCGTCGCCAATAGCGGACAGGATACCATCACTGTCATCAACGCCGTGACGCGCAATATCATTGGGCATGTCGACTTGCGCAACAGCGTCTGCAATGCACCCAATCACCAACGGCGGTTTCAGCCGCGCGGCATGGCGGTAATACTTTCGAGCAGCCAACTTTATGTCACACGTTTCCTGTCCTTCACCAAGGATACGGGAGGCCGGCAGGGCATAGATCTTGGCAAAGAGGGCGCTTTGTGCCGCATTGCCATAAACACGGCTTCGATTTCGATTGGCGGCTATGTGCCGGCGGAAGTTGTCAAGTTCGCGCCTCGGGTGACGGGATTCAACGTTGACTCGAATGGCGATGGCGTAGCCGATCCGACGCGGGCGTTTCCCAATCAAATGCAAAGTATCGTGATCCGCGGAAATAGGGGCTTCATGCCCAATATCGCGGCCTCGCCCACAAGCCCCCTGGTGTTCAATACCGATACTCAGGCGTTTCTTACATTTCTCAACGATGTCGGAACCGGCTTTCTGACGGACGGCGGCGCGCTCAATCTTCACCTTGGCGCCAAAAATCCTGAAGCCGGGAAGAAGCGGTTGTTTTTCTCCAATCCGTGGGCAATCGCGTTCACAACCCAATCGGGCGCGGGGTCCGCCTATGTCGTATCGGCAGGCAGCGATCTCCTCGTAAAACTCAAAGTCACCGCCGGCAACAAGGTGGGGTTCACCGTCGATGCGGACACGACACGCTATATCGACTTGAACGATCCGGCCAATGCCGCGACGCAAGGCGTCAAAGCCGGCAAGAATCCCGTTGGTATCGCAATTACATCCAACGGGGCACGGGCCTATGTCACGAATTTCGTTTCAGGCAACGTGTCAATCGTCAATACCACTACCGACGAGGTCATCAAAGTCGTTCAAACGGCCAACTTGCCACTTTCGGGTTCGCTTGCGGAGGATTTGTCGGTCGGCGCCGAGATGTTCTTTTCATCGCGTGGCAATTTCATCCGCCCGGCCGGCACCACGGTTTCAACGTCGGAAAGGCTTTCCTCCGAAGGCTGGCAGAATTGCGCCAGTTGCCATTTCAATGGCTGGACCGACGGGGTTGTATGGCAGTTCGGCGCTGGCCCGCGGAAATCGGTCAACCTTGCGGGCACTTTTAACCCGAAAAACCGCAACCAGCAAAAAATCCTCAACTACTCGGCGATTTTTGATGAGGTCGAGGATTTCGAGGCCAATATCCGCAATGTCTCGGGCCCCGGAAACCTGGCGGCGGCGGAACCATGTGAAACCGGTACAAGTGTTGGCTTATTGGACAAGAACCACGGCCTGCTGATTGGCGACAACGGCAACATCAACGTGGCGCCTTGCGTTGTTAATCAGTTTGCCAAGTCAAATTTAGACCGCCAGCAAGTGAGAGTGAACCCAGTGGGCGCAACCCCGGCAGTTGATGCCATGGCAGCGCTAAAAAAATGGGTTAAGTTCGCTGTCCGCGTCCCCGAAGGCCCGCTCGACAGCAGCCAGATAGCGGGAGGCGTACCGGTTGCTGCAATCAATGCGGGCCGGACGCTGTTTATTCAACAATGCGCCAACTGCCACAATGGCGGGCTGTGGAGCAAGAGCCTCAAGAATTTCGCGTCTCCTCCTCCAGGCCAGCGGATTGCATGCGAACTCAATCTCGCAGCCCTTGTTCCGCCGGCCGTGCCCCCCGCGAATTCGGCCTGCAACACAGCGCCCGTAACTGGCGCGCCGGTGGCGCTTCAATACATCAGCAATCTTCTCGAGGATGTCGGGTCGTTTAATCTCGGCGTTCCTGGGCAAGGCAATGGCATTGCAAACAATGTAGGGGCTGCCGAAAAGGCCGCCGCCGGGCTGGTCAATGGCGCGTCGGTTGCGCCCAAGGACGCGCTGGGCATCGACTACAACAATGACGGGCGCGGCGAAGGCTTCAATGTGCAGTCATTGCTGGGCGTCCACCTTGTGCAGCCCTACATGCACAATGGTGCATGCGAGAGCATCGCCTGCGTTGTTGGCGACGTGGGGCATCGCACAGGCAATGGACGCTTCGCCGATCTCCTCGATACGCCACTAAAGCGCCGGCAGGTCACAAATTTCGTGGAATCAATCGACGCCCACACGGCAATTGTGCCGTAGATTCGGAGTGGCTCCCATTCTCCATGGGAGTGCTGTATCCCGAGATCGCAATATTGGGGCGGCTTCCCCGCGAAGCCGCCCCTTTTATTGGCGTTGGCCTGCAAGTAGCCGGATTTCCCGCATATCCGATTATGGTGGATTTCGGTGATGTGGTGGACGGCGATCCGGCCTTCCTTCCTGGCAATGGCGTTCCTGGCCGCCGCAACGCCGCAGGCAAGGGCCGACATCCTGCTCTATTCGGACAAGACCGCGCCGCAAGCCTGGCTCACAACACTGTGGCAGGCGGTGAAGCTGAACGGCAATGGCGACCTCTCATTGCTCTTCACCAATCCGCAAAACGGACTGGTTTCAGTCACCTTCACTGCCGAATGCCAGGTGATTACCAGTCCCGGTTTTTCTCTCCCCACACTCACCATCAACATCATCATCGACGAGGATGTTGTGCCCGTCACCAACGGCGATGACGCGTTCTGCTCCGGCGGCAAAGCGGGTGTGGGGGGCCGGCTGTCCACGCGCGCGTTCACCGTGGCGGCCAATCTCGCCGCCGGACAGCAAGTCTTGCGGGTGGATGCGGCAGCAAGCATCAGCAACGGGGCAAGGCTGGACGACATCACGGTGCTGATCGCGCGGTGAGCGAAGTTTTGGTGGCGGTCCATTTCATTCAATAACCGGCGGCCCTCCTGCTCGCCAGTGCGTTAGCGGTGGCTGAATGCTGAGGCTTTTCATTACTGATCTAGGGTCAGGGTGTGGCTGTGAACTCGAACTTTGCTTCACATCCGTCATGTGCGCATATCGGCTTCGTCAATGGAACAGGCCGTTGGAATTTCGTTCGTTTGCACTTGTTGCAGGCAAACTGGCTACGGAATGTCTTGAACTCGTCCCAACGTGTCTTCTCATCGCCTGTTGAGCGATCGCCGTAAACCGCATCCTGAAAGTGACTTCCAAAGTTTTCGATTGTGCCGGTTACGAGGCTCGTGAGGAAGCGATTGTTGACGCCTGGCACCGGTGCCGGTTTCAGCTCGGCCTCCTTTAGAAAGCCACCAAGTGCCGATGCTAACTCGCTGCGATCATAGGAATAGGCCTTCTCCAACGGGCGGATGCGAACGTGAACCCCAAAATCCCGACAAATGCCGAGCAGCCATTCCTCTTCTGCTTGTCGAATCTCATTGGCCGCCGATTGTCCTTCCGCCCATCGTGCCTCGATCATCTCGTCGCTGACCCGATGGTCGGCAAATCTCGGCCCAACAGCGGGGTCGAGACCAATGATGCGGGTGAAGTGCCAGGTCTTGGCTTCAAGCTGATCCTTCAGATAGTTGAAGAATCGTTCGTCATGGGTAGTGATCAAGATTTGGTAGCCGCCAAACATAGTGGCGATCAGCGCTGCAATGGTGCGGCGATGATCGGCGTCGTAGGAGGTAACAATATCGTCCAGCGCGACAATGGGCGCGCCAGTATTAAACTGCTTGATGGCAGCCAGGCGTAGCGCGAGCGCCACGGAATGGATCTGCGAGTCGCTCAAATAACCACTCGGCTGAACACCCGGGCGATTGGTTGCAAAATCGACTAGCAGATTGAGGCGTTGTTGGTTGGTATCGCTTTCCTCCGGCGTTTCTAGCCGGATCGACATAGCTTCGGCGCCTAGGATCACCTTAAAGATGTCGTTCACCGGCTTCCGAAGCATGTTGAGTAGCGACTGGAGCTTTTTACTAATTTCAGCGGAGGTTGCCACAGCCAGCGTCGTCAGATCTTCGGATAGTTTCTTCTGCTCCTTGCTGATACGAAGAGCGAGATTCCGGTCGCCTTCTAACGCGAACAGGCGATCGATTTTCGCTTTGGCCTTGATGTAAGTATGGTCCCCTTGATGTGTCTCAATGTTGCAAATAGTTTGATCGAGTGTGGTTAGCAGTTTGGTGATCGAGGCGATGATGCCGGCCGCAGCTGGTGCGACATACTTGGGCCAACTGGCAATGCCTGCACTGTAGTCGATCAGATCGGATTTAAGTGTTGCGTGATCATCGCCAAGCAAGTCGATCAGTCCCGGCAGCGAAGCTAATAGTTGGGTATGGGCTTTGATCGCTGAAGTCCTTGCATCATCGCGCGTCTGCTTGGCGGCTGCATAGTCGGCCATATCGTCGAGATGCTTGGTAAGATGATGGTGGATCGCCTCCGTGCTGCCAGCCGCAGTGTTTACTATCGGTGTTGTGCAGACCGGGCACGAAGTGAGAGTTGTCGTACCTTCGGCGAAAAGTGGTTCTGCGGCATTCCACAAAGCGTCAAACACGCTTCCTGCCGCCTTGTTGCGCTCCTCGACTTCTTTGCCTTCTGCTAAAAAAAGCGTCGTGACGGCAGTATCGAAGGTTGGAATTGCCCCCTTGATGACGAGTTCAGTATCTTTACTGTCGCCCGCGCTTGTCACTATCCACAAGGCGGCAGCCGCATTGTGGATCTGCCGCAAACCGGCTAGCCCGATCGTGTTCTCTTCCGCTTTGGCGCGTGTCTCCAGTTCGACATAAGCGGGATCAGTTGCAGTCAGAGCGATGAGCGCAAGAGCGGTGTCAAGCGGCGCAAGGACAGACTTGTTGGCATGAGAAAGCACTAACGCGGCGTCCCAAGTTTTCACTGCGTCGGTCGTCTCCTTGGCAAGTTGGAAATCGATGCGCTGGAGCGTCGTGTTGTCCTCAGCCGCAGTCTTAACCTGTGAGCGGAGTGAACGAAGATTCTTTTGAACCTCGACCAACGGGCCGAGTTGCAGCCATTTGGCGACATCCGCGTAACGCTGTTCTGGCGTATGACTTTCGACGAAGGTGCGAAGAGCATGGCCGCGAATGATCGGCGGCACCGCAAAACAGGAATTGATCATGGTCGCAGCCGCCGGAATCGGACGCTTTTTGCCAGCCGCCATGCGGCTGCCGTTCGTAACATTCTTGCCAGAGATGATACCGATTTCTACGGTCGGTGTGATTCCCGCGTCCTTAGCCAAATTGTGCGCCAATGCGTTCGGTCCGGCTTGATTGTTAACGGCAAGCAAGCCGAGTCGTTCAAGCGTTCCGTCCCTGGACAGCATGAACTCAAGAGCGTCAATGACGCTGGATTTGCCTTTGCCATTGGGTGCGAAAATCGCCAAGCATTGCTTTTTGCTGAAATCAAACATCTTTGGCTGAAGATAGGCTCTAAAGCCGGTCAAGCTTAACGATCGGAGAAAGTAGGGATCAGTCATTGGCTGCCAGCACCATCGCCGCGTTCGCTCGCTCGGCGGCGAGTTTCAAAATAGCGTCCTTCGCCTCGGTGATAGCGGTCTCGGCCTGCTTGGTCTTCAAAATGTGCGCTATCAGGATGCCCATCAAGTCGGTATCGACACCTTCCTTTGCACTGAGATTTTCTCCCAACGCTTTGAGGAATGCATCGGGCGTTTCCAGAAGATTTTCTTCAACTTCCACATTCTGCTCCCGCGAAGACTTCAACTTTACAATAAACTTCCCTTCGAAGGAACTACGTCAACATTGGTCTTTAAGATTGTAGTGAATGGTCGGCGGTCGATATATTCTTACACTCCGCTTTGAGTCCGAGCCTCTTACTACGCCTTGTAACGCATCCGCGATCTGCACGCGGGCAATCAGATTCAACGGTATGTCGAGTTTGCTTGGGACGCTGGCGGGGTGGTGTCGCCAGCAGGAAGGGTATGCGCGGATCCTCGTAGACAATGGAGCCCACGCCTGCCGAGCATTGCGCGTGTCGTAACCGGACTGTGGGCGTAGCCATCGGCCGTCTTCGTAGCTGCACTTGCAAGTAAGGGTATAATGCCTTACATTGCCTTCATCGAAACAAGCCATACACCACCCATGCCTAACCTCACTGTCACCGCCAAAGGCCAGGTCACCCTCAAGAAGGACCTGCTCAAGCACCTCGGCATCAAGCCGGGGGAGAAGATCGACGTGGAACTCAAGCCCGATGGCCGGGCGGAAATCAGAGCGGCGCGGCCTCAGGGCTCCATCGACGGGTTTGTCGGGCTTTTGGCGCGCAAGGCAAAGAAGACCCTCTCCATCGAAGAGATGAAGGAGATCGCCGCTGCTGGATGGGCGGGCAGGCGTGAAAGCCGCCGTTGACACCAACATTCTGGTCCGCGCTGTCTTGTGGGATGACCGCAAGCAGGCGCGTGCCGCCAGCAAGCTTTTGCGCGAGGCGCCGCTCATCGCCGTGCCGCTCCCCTGCCTTTGCGAATTCGTGTGGGTGCTGAAGCGCGGCGCAGGCCTCGCCACGGGAGAAATCATCCAGGCCATTGAAGCCCTGATGGCCGCCGGCAATGTGATGATGAACCGTCCGGCTGTTGAGGCGGGCCTTGCCCTGCTGGCGGCAGGCGGTGACTTCGCCGATGGGGTCATCGCCCACGAGGGCAGGTGGCTGGGGGGCGAAACCTTCGTTTCCTTCGACGCCGACGCCGTGAAACTCATCGCCGCCCAGGGGCACGCTGCGAAATTGTTGTGATAGATGGCGGCTTCCCCGATGCCCGCACTTGCTCATCCGGCCGGACATTCATTCTTGATCTTCGTCAGTATCGGGGAGATCGTGGCATATGCAAGTATATTGTGGCATATGCCATTAAATTTTCGGGCGTTTTCGGGCGTTTTTGACATGCAATTGCACGAACATTGCGTGTTTTGGTGCGCGAAAAGCACCGTTTCTGGCGCGAAAAGCGGGGTAAAAAGCGCTCATCCGAGCACGTAATTGAAGCTCACGCTGATGCGGTTTCCGGGCGCGCGGTTGAGCGGCACCTCGTGGCGGAGCCAGCTTTCCCAGAGCAGCACCGTGCCGGCGGCGGGCGTTTCGCTGACGTGATGGCGAAAAGGCAATGGTGCCAGGGGCTTGCGGGGAGGGGCCGCCATCATCAGGGGCAGACGCGGATCCTCGTAGACGATGGGGCCTGCGCCCTCAGGCACCGTTACGTAATAGGTGCCGCTGATCACCGCATTGGTGTGGATATGCGAGGTGTGCGAACCGCCCTCGGACATGATGTTGACCCAGAGTGAGTCGCAGATGGGCTTCAAGCCGCGCAGGTCCCAGTGCAGGGCTCTGGCGAAATCGCGGGCATGTTTATCGAGCTTTTTCATGAGGTTGGCGAATATGGGGAGGCGTCCGGCCAGGTCGCTTTGCGAGCCATAGGAGGTGTAGCCGGGGTAGCCGTGCCGGGCGCACCAGCGCTGGCCGGCGGCATCGCTGACCGCCAGATCGAGGGCGGCGGTTTCGAGCCGAAAGTTGAGAATGCCGGGATTTTTTAGTTCGGCGCGGTAGATAAGTGTCGGAAAAAGCTGGTGGATTGTGCTCATGCACCCGGATAGCGCCAGTTGCCGCGCCATGGCAAGCCCTTCGCTATGGGGCGCGCGCCACCTTCAGGATGCTGCCCTTGTCTTCATCGGTGATCACGTAAACCGCGCCATCGGGGCCCTCGGCGACATCGCGGATGCGCTGGCCAATCCCCGTAAGCATCCGTTCTTCATGGATAATTTTGCTGCCGTCGACTTCGAGGCGGACCAGCGACCGGGCCTTGAGGCCGCCGATCAGGAGGTTGCCTTTCCACTCGGGGAACATGGCGCCGGTATAAAATTTCATGTTGCCGGGCGCGATGACCGGCGTCCACTGGTAGACCGGCTGTTCCATGCCCGTCATGGCGCTTTTCCCGGAACCCACTGGCGTTCCATCATAATTCACGCCGAAGGAGATCACCGGCCAGCCGTAGTTCTTGCCGGCCCCGGGGATATTGATCTCGTCGCCGCCCTTCGGACCATGCTCGATCGACCAGAGTGCGCCTGTATCGGGATTAAGCGCGGCGCCCTGGACGTTGCGGTGGCCGTAGCTCCAGATTTCGGGGCGTGTACCTGCCTTATCTATCAATGGGTTATCGGCGGGCACCGAGCCGTCATCGTTGATGCGCACGATCTTGCCGAGATGGGAATTGAGGTCCTGCGCCTGCTCGCGGAAGCGTTCATCGCTGCGTTCGCCAAGTGTCGCATAAAGGCGGCCATCGCGATCAAAGACCAGGCGGGATCCGAAGTGCAAAGTACTGGGCAGCTTCGGTTTCTGGGAGAATATGACCGTGAGATTTTCCAGCTTTTTATTGTCAGGGCTCAGCAGGGCGCGGGCCACGGCCGTGGAGTTTGTGCCGTCCGGTCCCGGTTCCGAAAAGCTCATGTAAATCAGCCGGTTGTCAGCGAATTTGGGATGCAGGGCGAGGGCCAGCAAGCCGCCCTGGCCGCGCGCGTCGACCTCCGGTGTGCCGGTAATGGGATCGCCCAGTTCCCCGGTTTCGCCCACATGGCGTAGCGTGCCCTCGCGTTCCGTCACCAGCATGCTGCCGTCCGGCAGGAACACAAGCGCCCAGGGATGCGACAGGCCGGTTACGATGGGCGTTACCGACAGGGTGACGCGTTCGGTCCTGACGGCTTGCTGGGCAAAGGCCGGCGTTGCAATGGCAGCGGCAAGGAGAAGGCCGGCAAGTCGTTTCATCAGTAATCTCCACAAAATTTCGGTGTAGGTTGTAACCCTTCAATCGTAAGAGTGTTTCATCACGTTGGCTTGAATGGCCATCCGGCAAACGCAGCACACGGAGACGTTTACATGTCGTTTTTCAAATCGCTCTTTGGCGGCGGCGGTGAAAAGGCGCCGAAGCCTGGCAAACAGGCCGAACACAAGGGCTTCATGATCGAGGCGCAGCCCTACAAGGAAGGCGGCCAATACCAGTTGGCCGGAGTGATTTTCAAAGACGTCGATGGCGCCCGCAAGGAACACCGTTTTGTCCGCGCCGACCGCTTTTCCACTGACGAGGCTGCCGATTTTGCGCTGACCAAAGGCCGCCAAATCATTGATGAGCAGGGTGATCGCCTGTTCGGCTAATGCCCAATGCTTCCAGGAAAGATGTTATTCATAAAATTCTACGTATATTTCAAGTATTCATTTACTAAAACATTGTGATTAGGTAGCATTAATTTTTTATCATTAAGTATTTTGGTAAATATATGCTGAATATTAAGGTATTTGCCCAAATTGCGCCATTGGTCTTAAATAAAACCTCACCTCGCGACAAGCTTTAGGGCTTCGCGATTTACTCTTGGTACGGCCCACATTTGAAGCAATCTGCCTCATTGGATGAGCAACCCATCCGTCGGCTAGTTGTATCAATTGCAAGATCAACTGAACTTGCATGTGGAATCTTTGACCTGGGCGGGAGAACCCGAATTCTTCCGACGGGATTATTTTGTCTAAACGCAATAGGCAGGAGATACTCATGGCTACTCTTATCGGCACCAACGGCAACGACGCAATTGATCTTCAATTGCCTGGAAGCCCTGATAACGCAAACGGTCTCGGCGGAAACGACGAGATCGTCGGAAACGGCAATCACAACAAGCTGAATGGCGGAACGGGCGATGACGCCCTTCTTGGCCTGCTCGGTTTTGACACGCTGCTTGGCGGCGCGGGAAACGACCAGCTCTGGGGCGATGACTTCGCCGAGTCAATCTTTGACGGAAACGACACTCTCGACGGCGGGGCAGGAGATGATGCCATCGTTGGCGGGGGCGGGAACGACCAAATCAGCGGCGGCGACGGGAACGACACGGCCGATGGCGGATCGGGCAACGACAATATGAGCGGCGATGCCGGCGATGACCAGCTGACCGACCTCTCCGGCAACAACACCGTCAGTGGCGGTGCTGGCTATGATCTCATCGCGACCGGAAGCGGAAATGACGTGATCGAAGGCGGCAGCGAAGACGACACCATCACTTCCGGTGCAGGCGATGACGATATCGAAGGCGGCGACGGCGATGACAATATCGATTCCGGCGACGGCAACGATACCGTCGATGGCGGTGCCGGCGACGACACGATCGTGGCAGGCGCAGGCGACGACTACGCCGCTGGCGGCTCTGGCAATGACGACATCGATGCTGGCGACGGCAATGATACGGCGACCGGCGGAGCCGGCGACGACGTGATGCTGGGCGGAGCCGGTGACGATGATCTGTCCGGAAACGGCGGTGACGACCAGATCGATGCGGGCGACGGTGACGATGTTGCTGAAGGCGGATCAGGCAATGACACCATGACAGGCGGTGCAGGAATGGACCGGCTGATCGGCGGCGCTGGCAACGACGAGATCGACGGCGGCGACGACGACGATACGCTCGGCGGCAGCCAGGGACATGACAATATCGTTGCTGGCGCCGGTGACGACATTGTGTTTGGCGGTGCCGGACGCGATACCGTCGATGGCGGTGACGGCAATGACCTCATTCGCGGCAATCCCGGCAATGATGAATTGCATGGCGCTGCGGGTGACGACAATGTCGATGGCGGGACAGGCAACGATCTGATCTCCGGCGATGACGGAGACGATGCTCTGGCAGGTGGTGCCGGCCATGACACCGTGACCGGCGGCCTCGGCAATGATTACGTTGACGGCGGCACAGGCAATGACAACCTGTCGGGCAACGACGGCTTCGACTGGATAGTAGGAGGTGCCGGCGACGACAACATCGACGGCGGAGCCGACGGTGACTATGCCTTCGGTGAAGACGGGAATGACGCCGTCAACGGCGGTGACGGCGATGATTATGTCTCCGGCGGCAACGGCGATGACAACGTGTCAGGCGGAGCCGGCAATGATTGGACCTTCGGCGACGACGGCAACGATGCTGTCAGCGGTAACGACGGTTTCGACTACGTCTCCGGCGGTTCTGGAAACGACTACGTCTCCGGCGGCGCAGACGGCGACAGCGTCTATGGCGATGATGGCCATGACCTTGTCTCGCGCGATGACGGCGACGACTATGTCTCCGGCGGATTCGGCAAATACACGGCTTCAGGCGGCCTCGGCAATGATTTGATCGATGCTGGCGACGGCAATGACAATGCCGATGGCGGCGAGGGTGACGATAGCGTTTATGGCGGAAACGGCAATGACGCGCTCACCGGCGGCCTGGGTAACGACTATGTGGCTGGCGGCGAAGGCGACGACACTGCCGATGGCGGCGACGGAGACGACACCGTCGTTGGCGAAGACGGTGACGATGCCGTGAGCGGCGGCGCTGGAAATGACTTCCTCGATGGCGGCGACGACGACGATACCCTTACGGGTGGCGACGGCGACGACAACATGACGGGCGGCGACGGCGGCGATATTTTTGTCTACGAACTGTCCTGGGATGGGACCACCCTGACCGGAACGTTCGGAAACGATACGATCAACGACTTCTCGCTCGACGATAATGACAGCATCCACTTCGTTATCACCGTGACAGGTGGTGCCGATCCGGATGAGGCCGATCTCGAGGCTGGTGCGCTGGTCAGTGAGGCTGCTGGCGATGTCAGCATCGGCATTGGCGGCGGATCGATGAGCCTGCTGGGACTAGGCGGCCAGAATGGCGCGTTCTCCTTCAACCAGCTGTTCGACGATGCCAACATCGTTCTGTTCGATGCGGGCATCAACGAGTATTCGCAGGCGAACTATCTGTACGATGCGATAACGTTCGAAATCGTCTAACCAACGCCAACCCTTCTCCGGGTTAAAGCTCCCCCGCCTGACCGGCGGGGGAGTTTTTTGCCGTTGCGGGTGATGGCGCAATGCGCGTGGAGAGCGGGCCTGGTTTCACGCCAGACAAATAATTGCGGCTTGAGTAGAATGGACAGAGCGCAGCCTCGTCACGTTACCGTGTACTGACGAATTTCACATGCTCGTGAGTTGAGAAGCGATCATGCGCGCGAGAAGGATGACGTCGTAGCGCAGTGGCATGCAGTGCCCTGCCTTTGGTGCTGTGAAGGATTTGCGATGATTACGAAGCGTTTGATTCCCGGCCTTTTGACATTGTTGCTTTGCGCAGCTCCCGCTGCCGCAAATGGTGATCTGACCTGGCAGAAATGGTCCGATCAGTCATTCGCGGAAGCCAAGGCGAAAAAGCGCATGGTGCTTCTCGATCTTGAAGCCGTCTGGTGCCATTGGTGTCACGTGATGGAGGAGACCACTTACCGCGACGCAGAAGTGGTAAAGCTTCTCAGTGAGCATTTCATCGTTCTCAAGGCCGATCAGGACGCCAATCCTGACCTTTCAACGCGGTATGGCGATTGGGGCTGGCCGGCGACGATCCTGTTTGCCCCCGACGGGAGCGAGATTGGCAAGATCAGGGGATATCGCGATCCTGAACAAATGGCAGCGATCCTTGCTGCTTTCATCAAGGATCCAACCCCCGGTCCCTCGGTTGAAGAAACGGCGAAGGTAGTTCCATCGCAGTCAAAGTTTCTTTCCGCACCGGTGCGCGAGAAGCTCATCGGCAACTACATGGCAGTCTATGACGATGCCAACGCGGGCTGGGGAGAGGTGCAGAAGTTCATTCACACCGACAGCATGGACTATGCACTGGCGCGCGCGGCCGATGGCGATGCCGAATCGGAGCGAATGGCAAAGGCTACGCTCGACGCGGCGAAGGCGCTGATCGATCCCGAATGGGGCGGCATCTATCAGTATTCCGACAAAGCCGACTGGAGCTCGCCTCATTACGAAAAGATCATGTGGTATCAGGCGCAGGGCTTGCGGCAGTACTCGCTCGCCTACGGTATTTTCGGCGAGGAAGCCTATCGTGAGACCGCGTCTGATATCGCGCGCTACCTGACCGGTCCGCTGCAGGCAAAGGGTGGCGGGTTCTACACCAGCCAGGATGCCGACCTGAACGCCGAGATGCATGGCGAAGTTTACTATGCGCTTTCCAGCGAAGCCCGGCTCAAGGCGGGCATTCCGCGCATCGACACGAATATCTATGCGCGCGAAAATGGATGGGCGATCACAGCGTTGGCAACCTATTCCGACATGACAGGCGACGCTGCCGCTCTTGACGCGGCACAACTTGCGGCAGAGGTCATTATCAATTCGCGCGCACTTGCGGGAGGCGGCTTTTCGCACGGCGGCAGCGACCGGTCTGGGCCCTATCTTGGCGATACACTCGCAATGGGTCAGGCCTTCGTTGCGCTCTATGCCTCTACCGGCGAGCGCAAGTGGCTGCTCGCGGCGGCATCTTCCGGGGACTTCATTGCTGCCAACTTTCGAGACGAAGCCGGATTCATCACGGCCAAGTCGGGCGAGCGCGCTTCCGGAAGCTTGTCGAAGCCGGTGGCTTCCGTCGAGGAGAACATACAGGCCGTTCAATTCTTCAATCTGCTGCATCGCTACCACGGTGGCGAAAGGTTTGGAGAGCTTGCCGGCCATGCCATGCGATACCTCGCATCGGAGCAGGTCACGGGGTCGCGCCGGTTCCTGGCGGGCGTTGTCAATGCCGACGACCAGTTGGCGATCGAACCGGTCCATGTGACGGTGATCGGCAGCAAGGACGATAAAAAAGCGAAACTGCTGCACAACGCGGCGCGCGGGCTCAAGGCGGCATACAAGCGCGTCGACTGGTGGGATCCGCGTGAAGGCGCGATGATCAATCCTGACGTGCAGTATCCGGAAATGGAAGAATCAGCGGCATTCGCATGCTCAAACCAGATCTGCTCGCGACCAGCATTCAGCGCGGCGGATCTGGAGGAGACAGTGAGGGCAATGTCAGCGCTCAGGGTCGTCAGGCGGGAATAGATGCGTAGGCTGGTTCTACTTGCCGAGTGCTGTGACGACGGCCGTTTCCAGTTCGGGCAGGGGAAGTTTAGTCCAGTCCTTGTTGAACTCAGCCACCACGGTATCGTGAACGGCGCGCGTTATTGCCACGCGTAGAACGCCCAGCGCCTCGGGCGGTGCAGCGATCATCAAATTCCTGAACCGTCCGGCCTTGCGGTCCTGCTCCAGGTCTGCGGCTATGCGTTCGATGAAACGATCCTCAGCGACCTGATGCCAGTCGGTGCTCTCCATTGCCGACTTGTTCCCAAAGAAGTCATTGATCCGTCCGGGCTTGTCGCTTCCCTGCAGATGTGAAGGCGGATTATCTATGGCATAAACCTTTTCCACGACCAGCTTAGGAGCATGGGGTGGCCCTTCATTGCGAAACACCGCCGCCCTGCTGCCATCGGCAACAAGCAGCCAGTCCAGTTTGGTCAAGCGTGGCATTGTCAAGGTCATGCTCCTCAGGGCCGAACTATGGGCGGACTCTTGCCTGGCAGCCTTGCGCGAAATCAATCGGCCAAGCTGTCCGGGCTCATTGCCAAGGCTCATTTCATGTGCAAGCGTTCCGCATGCACCACCGTTTTCCTTATGAATCAAAGCGCCAGCCCCTTGCTCCGCCACAGCGCTTCATACACCGGCTGGGGTGGAATGTGTTTTTGGCATTGCTCTTCATTCTGGGCAGCCTTGGCATTGGCATGGCCGGATACTGGTATTTTGAAGACATGGGTTGCGTCGATGCCTTCGCCAATGCCGCGATGATCCTGTCCGGCATGGGACCGCTCACACCGCTCAAGTCCGACGGAGGCAAGATCTTTGCGGGCATTTACGCGATTTTCTCCGGGCTGCTGATCTTCGGCATTGCCGGACTGGTGCTCGCGCCGGTTTTTCACCGGCTGCTGCACAGTTTTCACGCCGATGAAGACGGGAAGGACTGAGGGGCCTGCCGCCGTCGTAGAACTGTCATGGCAAGATGGTATTTCTCGACCGTACAGCGCTCGCATTCGGCGGGTAATCTCGGATGTAAAGATGCCCGCCAAATCAGAACCGGTGGCCCGAGGGCTGCCGGTTCGACTTATTGGGCAGAGCGCTAAACTTGCAATCGAATCCGGGTTAGGGCAAGCCATGTTGCAGTGCATTGAACAGGAGCAAGCCCGCCCATGTCCCGCCAGTTGCGCGTTGCAGCGGCACAATATTCGCCAGAAGCCCTTGTTTCGCTCTCGGCCTACAAGGCAAAGATCACGAAATGGGTTGCCGAAGCCGTGGCGGGTGGCGGCGAATTGCTGGTTTTCCCCGAATATGGCTCGATGGAACTTGCGGGCATTGCCGCGGCTGATGACAGCCTCGAAGCAGCCATCGCGGCCGTTACCAGTCTCGTGCCGGAGATTGACCTCGTCCATTCCACTCTGGCCAAGAAGCATGGCGTGACCATCGTAGCTGGAAGTTTTCTGGAAAATACGGCTGTGGGTGTAGTCAATGCCGCCCATATTTTTGGGCCGTCAGGCGTTAAAGGAAGATACGAAAAGCTTATGCCCACGCCGTGGGAGCGCGATGTGGCCAAGGTGAAGGCGGGATCGGGTCTCGTGTGCTTCGATACCGGCAGTACCCGGGTTGGGCTGGTCATCTGCTATGATATCGAATTTCCACTTATCGCCCGGGCTCTGGCGGAAGCAGGTGCCGATATCATCCTGGCGCCGTCTAATACCGAAACCGATTGGGGCTACTGGCGGGTGCGCACGGGAGCGGTGGCGCGGGCGCTCGAAAACCAGCTTTACACAGTGCACTGCCCGACCGTCGGCACCGCGCCCGGCGTCGTGGCTTGCCCGGTCAATATCGGGGCTGCCGGCATTTTCGCGCCGTCCGACCGCGGGTTTCCGCCGGGCGGTGTTTTGGCGCTCGGCGAAATGAACCAGCCGCAATGGGTTCACGCGACACTCGACCTTGATCTTGTCCGTGAAGTCCGCCGGTCGGGCGGTGTGCAAACCTATAATCACTGGGCAGAACAGCCAGGCGCAACGAGCCTGCCGCGCGCCAGGGTCGTCGATATCTCAAAGCCATCGGTTAACTCGGGAGCATCAAATGTCATTGCCGCGACGCCTGCTTGATGGCTACGCGAATTTTCGCGCGGGACGTTACACCGACGAGGCCGAACGCTACCGGAGCTTGGGAGAGGGACTGCAAAAGCCGACGGTCATGATGATCGCGTGTTGCGATTCACGCGCGGCGCCCGAGACAATTTTCGATGCCGGGCCTGGCGAAATCTTCGTGGTTCGCAATGTCGCAAATCTGGTGCCGCCCTACACGCCTGACGGCGGACACCACGCCACCAGTGCTGCCATCGAGTTTGCGGTGCTGTCACTCGCGGTCAAGAGCATCGTGGTCATGGGGCATGGCCGCTGCGGCGGCATCCGGGCCGCGGTGCTGGACAGCAGCCCCTTGAGCCATACCGACTTCATCGGAAGCTGGATGCGTCCGATCAAGGACGTGGCGCGCATTGTCACGCGCGAGGAGGGCTGCAGCGACGACCAGCATGAGCGCCTTGTGGAAAGGGCCTCGGTCGAGCATTCGCTGGCAAACCTGCGGACATTTCCCTGGATTCGCATCAAGGAGAATCGCAAGGAGTTGTCCTTGCACGGTGCCTGGTTCGATATTTCCATGGGTGAGCTGCACGTGTTTGACGCTGAAGCGGCGTCGTGGTCGATGATCAAGGCGTGATGATCACCTTGCCTCTGCTCATTCAGCCATGAGCGCGCGCGGCTAAGGCTGAGCCCGGCCAAAGAATTGCGTCAGCGGGAAAGGCTTCGGCGAGTTTCCGCCTGGCGGCGATCCCTGCGCTGAGGTCCGTGGCGTTGACAATGCCGACGCGAAAACCGCCGGGCGGCATGGGGTGATCTTCCGGCGGTTTGTCTTCGTGGAACGTAATCTGCAGGCTGGAGATGGCTGGCATGGCCCGGACCGCGGCCTGAAGTTTTTCCGGCGGATGAAAATAGCGGCGGCCATGCCTGGCAAACAACGGAACGGAGTAACCGTCTTGCCGGTTGGTGTCGGCGAAGCTCCAGTTTCCGTACTGATAAAGACGCACGAGAGCCTCAACCCAGCCATCGCCGTAGAGATCACACCATTGGTCGGCGAAGCGCAGGTGCGCTTCGATAATCTTGTCGCCAATGGTCTCAAAATTCATCATGCCGGTATAACCGCGCATATGGCCGTCCACCCAGGCTCCGAGCATCTGGTCAACCAATGGATCGCCCTCGGCATGAATGGTCCAGTACTCAAACATGCCGTCATCCCAGGTCTTGCCGGTGGCCTGGCGTGACCACGTTATACGCCCGTCCTCAACGGAGCAATCGGTGGAAACATGGACACCTGTGAGCAGGGGCATCCACAGGTGACCCGGCGCATAGAAATGATCGAGTTCCGCGGCGCTGCGAATGACGCGGCTACCGATGCCCATGCCCTTGAGGTTCGTCATTGGCTTGGAGAATACCGGGAAGGTCTCCGGCTGCACGCCGTGCGGGCCACAAGCAAGCCCCTGGCTCTGCGCTATCCGCAGCTTGTCGTAGATCCAGCGATGATCGGGATACCAGTTCCAGCTATCGGGGTCGTCAGTCGGAATCAGAATATCATCCGGGCAGGGCACCCGGTCGAAATACTGGATCCGCCAGGGATCGCGTTCGCAGACTGGCATGATGGCGATATCTTATCACTGTGATCCTGCCAGACAATGACAGGATGCTACTGAAGTTCCCAAACGACGTTCACATCTATGGCAACAGTCTGCTCGCCCTGGGCAACCGGAACGGCTGCGCCATCCGCCGCCTCGGCGCGCATGGCCTTGGCGTAGACTGGTCCAGGGGGCGTGTATCCGCCGCCTTCACTGATGGAAATCACCTTGCCCAGGCTGACTTTTGCAGCCCTGGCATAGACGCTCGCCTTGCGCTCGGCATCGGCTACTGCGTCTTTGCGCGCCTCGTCGGTAATCATCTCGGGTTTGTCGATGAGAAACTGGATGCCGTTGATCTGATTGGAACCGGCCGTGACCAGTTGATCGAGAACCGGGCCAAGGCCATCCAGCTTGCGAATTGTGACAGTCACATTGTTGGATACGTCATAACCGGTAATTCTTGGCGGCTTGCTGCCGTCCTGAACATACTCGTAGCGCGGACTCACGTTGAAATTGGAGGTCTGGATGTCCTTGGCGGCAATGCCGGCCGTTGTCAGGGCCGATAGAACGCTATTCATTGCCGTGTTGTTTGCGGTCAGCGCCTCGCGCGCCGTTGTGGCAGAACTCGTCACTCCGGCGGTGACAACCGCCATATCTGGCGCAGATTTCACTTCCCCATGACCGGACAGCGAAATGGAGCGTTGCATCTTCATATCCTCGGCATGAACGGGAACGGCGAGCGTAGCGGCGGCAGCGATTATCAGAGTGGCAAGGGTGTTTCGGATCATCAAGGGCTCCCGATTTGGCAAGGCTCCAGATGCGGACCGATTGCGGCGAAGGCGTGACGGAAACTATCCTATCCCGGCGGTCTGAATTGAATTGACGTTCATATAAACTTACGTTACGTTATCCACTGGCGGGCCATCATATCAAGCAGATGATTCTTACTCATAACTAGACTGGTCCGGTGAGGGGTCAGGCACTTCCAAGTGAGGCGCCAATTGACTCTCTCAATTGATACACGGACTGGTATTCCCAGCAGCAGGCGTTCGCAACGCGGCATCAGCCAGCTGGTATTGACGCTTGCCATCCTCGCCCTGGCCAACGCCTGGGCCCTGCAATACATCTTCGCGAAGATGATGGGAGATCGGGACGTTCCGATTTTCGGTAGTCTGCTCATTGTCCATCTGGTGATGGCGTCGGCATTCTATGTCCTGCTGTTCTGCCGCCGGCAGTTTTTCACGATCAGCCTGTGGCGCGTGCGGTTTTTCCTTCTGGCTGCGTGTCTTGGCAACATTATCTCGCTTGGTGCTGAACTGCTCGCGGCGCGTTACATTCCGGCGGGTTTGCTGACGCTTATCGTTGCAATGACGCCACTATTCACTTTTGCCTTCACAATGTTGCTGCGCACCGAAGCGGTGAGCCGCAGGCGTATTGCCGGACTGATCCTCGGGGTCATAGCGGCTGCGATAATCCTTATGCCGGAGGCAGCCTCTGATGCATCTGGAATTTTGTGGATCGTTGTTGCATTTCTTGCGCCAGCAAGCTTCGCAGGCATGGCCGTGTTTATGTGGTCATCCTGGCCAAAAGGGCTCCATGCTCAGCAAGTCGCGTTTGGCAATGCAACGGCAAGTTTGGTTCTGCTCCTGCCCCTGGCGATCCTGGAGGGTGGAGATTTCGGTGCATTGAGCTTGGGTGAACCTGCTGGATTTGCCCTTGTTGGATTTGCGCTCACCTTGATGGCGGAATACTGGTTGTTTGCACATATCACCCGCCGCGGTGGCGCAATCTTCGCCAGTTGTGCCGACTTCGGCGCCATTGCGTTCGGGCTGCTCTGGGCTTTCTTGCTTCTTTCTGAGATTCCGACGTTTGCGATGGTTGCCGCGGGAATGCCGGCAACCGGTTCAATGCTGGCGATGAATCAAAGCAGGGATCGCTGAAATTTGGCACTGTCGCGCTACGTACGCACGTGTTCTCCGGATGCACAGATCTGGACCGCGAGATGCAAAATTCGCTCTTAATTCTTAATGTGAGAACTCCCCAGAATGATGCTGTTTGAGGGAAATTGAGTCTTGCCGTTAGGAACTGGTTCATCTTTACGCCATGTAATGCTCACGTTTTGCAACGTTACGATGAGATTATCGGCAGAGGGACTATTCAATGGCGCAATTCACCGGAACCGTATCGGCAGACCTGGCTGACGTTGGCATTTCATTAACCGGCTTCATCAGTACAGGGACACTTCTCACCGACCTCGCCCTTCTGGCCGATACGATCGGTGACAGTTTCACCTGTGGCGCCGGCGACGACACGGTTGGTTCCGGCGTCGGCAACGATACCATGGATGGAGGAGACGGGAACGATAGCCTCAATGGTGGTCTTGGCAATGACTCCATGGCAGGTGGTGCGAATGCCGATACGCTGTCGGGTGGAATTGGCGGCGATACGTTATCGGGCAATGACGGAAACGATTCAGTCTCCGGTGACTCCGGAAATGACTCGCTGAACGGTGGTACAGGCGATGATACCGTTCTTGGCGGCGGCGGCGACGACACAATTTCAAGCGGCGATGATTTTGACAGTCTCGATGGTGGAGCGGGCACCGATACGCTCAACTTGAGCGCCAGTGCGGCCAGCTGGATTTGGGATATGGACGCAGGCCTCTCCAGTATCAACGGCGTTGCGGGCGGCACGGCCGTGGGCTTTGAAATCGCAGTCATGGGATCGGGAAATGACTCGGTTTCTGGAAGCGCCGAGAACAATTCCATCAATGGCGGTGCTGGCAACGACACGATTTTGGGACTCGCCGGAAACGACACCCTGATCGGCGGCGATGGCAATGATCTTCTCGATGGCGGTGCAGGGGCCAACACGATCAACGGCGGATTGGGCAATGACACGTTTGTGGGTGGCCTGCAATCGAACGAACTCAGTGGTGGAGCAGGCACCGATACACTGGATCTCTCGCAGCTTCTCGTTGCCGTTGTTTGGAACATGGAAACCGGCGCCACCGGCATTGCCAATTCAACTGCCTCAGGTTTTGAGGCGGGAAAACTCGGATCCGGCAATGATTCAATAACTGGCGGTTCGGGCAATAATGCGATCGATGGCGGTCTCGGGAATGATACGCTGCTTGGCGCTGTTGGAAATGATACCCTCACGGGTGCTGCTGGAAACGATCTGCTGCAAGGGAACGCGGGCAATGATTTCTTGGCCGGTGATGGCGGCAACAATTCGCTGCAGGGCGGGGCGGGCAATGACACACTCTCGGCGGGAGCTGCTGCTTCCAGTGATAAACTCAACGGCGGAGATGGTATCGATACATGCGACTTCAGGGGTGTTTCCGGCAATCTCGTCTGGAA
>JANMMJ010000219.1:0-33943 GCA_031373255.1 Hyphomicrobiales bacterium | reverse complement strand
CTCGATTATCACACCTTCATCTGGAACCAGGAGGATAAGCTCACCGCGACCTTCTCAGCCGTTCTAGGCGGGGGATACGATGTCGCCATGCTGATCCTCGACATTCCCACCAATCCGAAGATGCGGCCCGATACCTGGCTGGTGACGGCGAAGGCCTTGATCAATGCCGCCGATGCGACCAGGGCGCGCGCCGCGATGGTGGCGTCCCTTCCCGAATGCATGCCGCTCGGCCTCGCCGCTGAGATGGCGGCCCACAGCGTGGCCCCCATGATGGGCCTCGATGACGCCTTGACTGCTTTTGAGGCCGCGGCCTTCATTGGCGGCAATTGGGCCCGCCGCGACAAGCCGCCAGTTCTCGCGCCCGCCGAAACCCGCGGCATAGAAGAACGCACCATGAGCGAGCACGAAGCCAAGCAACTGCTCGTCGCAAGCGGTCTCACAGTGCCGAAGGGCACCGTCTGCAAGACTGAAGACGCGGTGAATGTGGCGCGCGCGTTGGGCTACCCGGTCACCCTCAAGGTCTCCTCTGCCGCCATCGCCCACAAGACCGAGGCCGGCGGCGTCGCCCTCAATCTGAAATCGGACGCGGACGTGCAGGCAGCAGCCGCACGCTTGGCCAGGCTCGCGCCTGATGTGCTGGTCGAGAAGATGGTGACGGGTGCTGTCGCCGAATTGATCATCGGCCTGAAATCAGACCCGCAATTTGGCCTCGCCCTGGTCATCGGCGCCGGCGGCGTTCTGACCGAGCTCCTGAAGGACACCGTAACCCTGTTGCTCCCCACCTCGCGCGCCGAAATCGAACGCGCCCTGCGGAAACTGAAAGTCTGGATGCTTATTGAAGGCTTCCGTGGCAAGAGCGGCGATCAACTCGCCGTCATCAAGGCGATCGAATCCGTCGCCGCCTTCGCCGAGGCGCACAAGGGCCACATCGCCGAGGCCGACATCAACCCCCTCCTCGTCCTTCCCGATGGCGCCGTCGCCGTCGATGCATTGATCAGCATGCGGAGCAACTGAAATGTCCCCCATCCTCACCTCGCGTCGCGGTGCAGTCCTCGAAGTTACCATCGACCGCCCCAAGGCCAATGCCATCGATGCTGCCACCAGCCGCATCATGGGCGAAACCTTCGCAGGCTTCCGCGACGATCCCGAACTGCGCGTTGCAATCCTCACTGCGGCAGGCGAGAAATTCTTCTGCCCCGGCTGGGATTTAAAGGCAGCGGCGCAAGGGGAATCGCCCGACTCGGATTATGGAGTCGGCGGCTTCGGCGGCTTGCAGGAATTGCCTGGCCTCAACAAGCCGGTCATTGCCGCGGTGAATGGCCTGGCCTTTGGCGGCGGATTCGAGATCATGATCTCGGCCGACATCATCATCGCCGCCGAGCATGCCACCTTTGCGCTGCCCGAAATCAATTCAGGCACTCTGGCGGACGCCGCCACCATCAAGCTGCCGCGCCGCATTCCCCATCACGTTGCCATGGAAATGCTGTTCACTGGCCGCCGCTTCACGGCAATGGAGGCAAAGCACTGGGGCATCGTCAACGAGATCGTTCCCGCTTCTGAACTCATGGCGCGGGCGCGGGCCCTGGCGGATCATCTGGCCGAAGGCCCGCCGCTCGTGTTTGCCGCCATCAAGGAAACGGTGCGGGAAACGGCGCATCTTCCCATCCAGCACGCCTTCGACATGGTCACCAGGCGCCGCTTGCCCACTGTCGACCGCCTTTATTCCAGTGCCGATCAGTTGGAGGGCGCCCGCGCCTTCGCCGAAAAACGCAAACCCGTCTGGAAAGGCCGCTGAAACCCTGGATATGCTATAGGGGCCAATGTTCACCCGCCGGGGCTTCTTCAAACTGATCGGCAGGCTGGCCCTGCTTGGCGCGGGGTTCAGCACCTATGCCTTTGCCATCGAGCCGGGCTTCATGCTCCGCACCCAGCACTATGCGTTGACACCGCCGCGCTGGTCGCCAGGCCTCAAGCTGCGCCTGGTGCTTCTCGCCGATCCGCACCTGGTCGAGCCGCACATGCCGCTGTCACGCTGGGAGAAGATCATCGCCCGCGCCAACGCGCTCGACGGCGACCTGATCCTACTGATGGGAGACTATGTGGCCGGTCACCGCTTCCGCACGGGCACGGTTGCCCTCACCGATATTGCCAGGGCCGCAACCGCGCTCAAGGCACCGCTTGGCGTGCACGCCATCATCGGCAATCACGACTGGTGGGAGGACCCCGAAGCCCAGAGCCGCGGCCGCGGTCCCACCGCCGCCCAGCTTGCCCTCGAGGCGAATGGCATACCTGTTCTGGTCAATCGCGCCGTGCGCCTGGTCAAGGATGGCTTGCCGTTCTGGCTGACCGGCACCGACAGCATCGTCGCCATCAAACTGCTCATGCGCTACGATTCCCGCGCCAACCTCAACGATACGCTGGCCCAGGTCACCGATGATGCCCCGATCATTCATCTGGCCCATGAGCCCGATCTTTTCACCAAGATCCCCGAGAGGGTCTCGCTGACGCTTTCAGGCCATACCCATGGCGGCCAGGTGCGCATCTTCGGCTGGTCGCCAGTGACGCCCTCAGCCTTCGGCAATCGCTTCGCCTATGGCCATGTGGTGGAAGACGGCCGCCATCTGATCGTCTCCGGCGGCCTTGGCTGCAGCATCCTGCCGATACGCTTTGGCGTACCGCCTGAAATCACCGTCGTCGATCTCGGCTGAACCGGCCTACATCAGCCAGTGGCGGCTGCGCAGACGGATGCGGTCTGTTTCACGTTCGAGCACTTCCAGGCCAGTTAAGTCCCGGTGTGCGTGGCTTCCGCCGATCCAGTTGACAAGCCTTGACGGCAATGCCCACATCGGGCGCCGTTTGTCCGGGTTGCTGGAGAATGCGGTGATTGCTGAGAGTGTTAACTTTTCCATAATGATTATCAAATTCTGGTTGGTGGTTGTGTGTGTAACTTAGATAAGCCGTTGTCTTCAAAAGAACAAACGACTAGTTATATCAAGTTTATCAAATTTCATTTGAAGATCGCATGACCCGTAACATCACCGCCCTGCGTGCCCTCCGGGCCTTCGAAGCTTCCGCCAAACGGCTGAGCTTCACCAAGGCCGCCCATGATATGGCGGTGACGCCCGCGGCAATCAGCCATCAGATAAAGGAACTTGAAGAACAGATTGGCGCGCCGCTGTTCGTCCGCACCAGCCGCAGGATGAAACTCACGCCCGAGGGCGAACTGCTTTACGCCGCCACAAGGGAGGCGCTTGAGGGGCTGGCCGCGGCTTTGAGCCGGATTCGCAAGCGCAGCAAGCAAAGCCAGCTCAAGGTCACCGCCTCGCCATCGATTGCCGCCAAGTGGCTGGTGCCGCGCATTGACCGGTTTCTGGCGCTGCATCCCGGCGCCGATGTCCGCATTGATGTCTCCCAGGCGGTGCTCGACTTTGATCGCGATGACGTGGATGTCGCCATCCGGTTTGGCACCGGCGATTATCCGGGCGTCCGCGTCGATCGCCTGTTCGATGAGATCATCTATCCCGTGTGCAGCCCGCGGCTTCTTGAAGGCAGCAAGCCGCTCCGCGAGCCGCGCGACCTGCTGCAGCACAATCTCATTCACCTCGATTGGCAGGCCCAGGGCACCGTCTGGCCCAACTGGCGCATGTGGATGCTCGCCGCCGGCATACATGAATTCGACGACACGCGTGGCCTGCACTTCGGGCAGACCTCTCTGGCGCTCCAGGCCGCCATCGACGGTCATGGCATCGCCCTGGGTGAATCAAGTCTCATCGGCGACGACATCGCTGCGGGCCGTCTGGTCAAGCCCTTCGAACTGTCATTGCGCGCGCCAAAGCAGTTCGCTTATTTTGTGATTTCTCCCGAAGTGACAACCGGATCGCCGCTGGTCCGGGCTTTCCATGATTGGGTCGTGGCGGAAGCAAAACTGACCCAGGACGGCTAGGCGCGGTTTGACCTGAACATCGCGTGGGTCACCAGTGCGACCGCAAACAGCATGGCGGTTGCGGCCAGCGCCACGGGAAAGAACCCGTAATGCTCGTAGATCGGACCATAAACCGCACCGCCCACGCCGACAGCGACGTAGGTGACGAATGAGAACAGGCCCATCACCGTGCCGCGGCGCTCAGCCGAAAGCCCGCCCATGAACGAAACCAGTGTCGTCATGCAGAAATGGTTGGCGAAGCCCCACACCAGCGGATAGATCGCGGTGCTGGCAACCGAAAGCGTCGCAAAGGGCAAGGCGAAATAATTGAGCCCGACGAGAAACAGCGCCATTGGCAGGATATTGCGGGGGCCAGTCGCATCGATCCATTTGTCGAAGACCACGCCTGCGCCGAACCCCGCACCATAGGAGAGCGCGATGGCGCCTCCCAGCCAGGCGCCGGTGCCATGCAGCTGGCGCACATGATCGCCGATGAATGTATAGGTCTGGTAGAAGGCGATCATGTAGGCGAATGTTGCGATGTAGCCCGTGACAGCACCCTTGAGTGACAGCACGTCGCGAAAGCGGATCGCCGCTCCGCGCATGGCGGGTTTGCTTCTGGGCAGCAGCCCCATGGCCAGCACCATCAACGCAGCAACCCCTGCCACCAGCAGGAACGTGCCTCGCCATCCCGCGAAGCCCGAAAGAAGGGCCGCCAGCGGCACCCCGGCCACCATTGCCACCGACCAACCGAACAGCACCTTGCCAAGGGCCTGGGATTGCGTTTCGGGTGACGCAATGTCGCCGGTAAAGGCATATGTTCCGGGAATGATGACGCCCGCTGCCAGCCCGGCAATGAGTTGCCCGGCCGCCAGCACCCGCCAGTCCCAGGCGCCGGCACACAGCAGCAGCCCGGCTGTCATCACCATGAAGGAAACGCGAAGCGCCGTGCGCTTTGGCCAGGCGCCAAGCCGCGGCGCTGCAAAGAGCGCCGACGTGGCCACGCCGATGCCATAGCCCGCGGAAGCGAAGCCGATTTCCTTGGCGCCGGTTCCAAGCCCTCGCGCGATATCGGTGAGCAGCGGCGACAGAATCAGCGCCTGGATGCCGACGCCTGCAATGCCGGTCATCAGGATCAGAAACGGCGAAATCGCCCGTGTGACAGGTTGAATTGGCGTTGTCATGTGATGGGGTGCTTCACAAGGAACGGCCGGACGCTCAGCCGCCCGCGGCTTCCTTTTCGGCGAGGGCCTTGAGCCGGGCAAGCCCCTTCTCGTAATCGGCGCCGATCCAGCTGTCGAACATCAGCCCGAACCAGCGCTCCACAATGCCCTTGAGTTGCGATTTGAATCCCCAGGTGACGCCGGTCCCGCCATCGACCGGCGCCAGTTCGAGCGATGCCATGGCCTTGCCCATGTCACCGAAATCGAGTTCCGTCGCGGTGCGCCGGTTTTCCACGAACTCGACAATGGTCTGCGATCCGTTGCCGACATTGGGATCGGCCGACACCCAGCTCATCTTCTGCCCGGTGCCCGTGTCGGGTCCTTCAAAACTGTATTTCGCTGCCGGGTCGAGATCGGTCCATGGCGACCATTCGTTGAAACGCTTCATTTGCCCGATGATGGCAAAAACCTTCTCGGGCGGCGCTGCGATGACCGCCTGGCGCTGCACCACAGCCACTTCCGGCAGCATCACGCCGCCGCCGACGAACACGGCGATGGCAACGGCAATGATCCCAAGCAACCAGTTGACCGTCTTTCGCACTTCGGACCTCCCCGCATTGCCAGCGAACGAACCATGCTAGGATAAATCACCATGCCCGAAAACCCTCTTGTCCTGGTAAGGCCGAACCTGCCGCGCGACGCAACTGCCGTCGCTGAATTGATCGTCGCTGCCTGCCAGCAGGCCTATGCCTTTTTCGCCTGGAACGAAACCGTTGTCAGCATTGGCGAATGGCTGGCCGAAGATCCGTTGCGCTGGAGCGAAACCTGGGTGGCCGAAGCAAACGGCAGTGTCGTTGCCTTCATGGCGCTCGAGAACAATTTCATCGATCAGCTTTTCGTCGCACCCCCATGGCAGGGAAAGGCGATTGGCGCGCGCCTCATGGCGCTGGCAAAGCTCCGGTATCCCCATGGTCTCACACTGCACTGTGCCCAGCAGAACTGGCCGGCGATCGCGTTTTACCGGCGCCAGGGTTTCATTGTGGTCGGCTATCATCGCAACCATGAACACGGCATCGGCATAACCGATTTGCGCTGGAGCAACCGCTAATCAATTCTCCGGCATCGGCCGCAGCGCCTCGGCCCGCCGCATGGCTACAAATGCAATGCATCCGCAAATCGCAAACCCCAGCACGAGGGGCAGCAGCGTGCCGTTGTAGGACTGGCCGACAAATGTTCCGATCGGCAGGCCGATCAGCGTTTGCGCAAAGCCGACGACGGCAGCACCCACGCCGGCGATATGACCGAGTGGCTCCATCGCCAGCGCATTGATGTTGCCGAACAGGATGCCGACACACAGGAAACTGCTCAGCAGATAGGCCATCGTCATCCACAATGGCGGGACCCCATTCATGGCCATCACGAACGGCAGAAAAATGAACGCCGCCCCGGTCATTCCGGCCATGCCAAGCTGCGACATGCGTTGCATCCCGAACCGTTCGACCAGCGTGCCGTTGATCAGAAGTGCCGCACCAATGGAAAATGCCAGCGACGAAAACAACAGCACGAAATTGAGGCCAACATCATAAGTCTCCTGGAAGATCTGCTGCGCCGAATTGAGATAACCGAGAAACGCGCCAAACAGCAGGCCCCCCGCCAGGATGTAGCCAAATGCCACCGGATGCCGGATCACCTCGACCGTCGCCCGCAAGATCCCGCCAATTGACAGCGGCACCCGCCTGTGGCGCGGCAGCGTTTCGGGTTGGCGCAGCATGAACCATGTGGCCGCCATGACCGCCAGCACCAGGTACAAAGCGAAGATCATCCGCCAGCTTGCCACCAGCAGGATGCCCTGCCCCGCCAGCGGCGCCAGGATAGGCACCAGAATGAACACGGTTCCGATGAACGACATGATCCGCGCCATCGGTGCCCCTTCATAGAGATCGCGCACCAGCGCCGTCATCACGACGACCGGAATGGAAGCGCCGATGCCTTGCAGCACACGGGCAAACAGCATCACCGGAAAGTTCGCCGCGACCAGACCGATGAAAGAGGCGACGATGAAGATGGCAAGCCCGAGGAAGATCGCTGGCCGCCTTCCATAACTATCGGAAACCGGCCCGCCGATGATCTGCCCCAGTGCAATACCGGCGAACAGCGCCGATACGACAAGCTGCACATCGTTCTGAGAGGTGACTGCGAGATCGCGCGCCAGCGCCGGAAACGCCGGCAGCAGCGAATCGATGCTGAGTGCATCGAGTGCAGTTGCAAGCGCCATCAGGGGGATGAATTCCACCAGCGGCAATGGTTTGTTGGGTATCGCCACGAATGGACCTCAAGCGGAAACGGGCTGCCGGAATAGCCGAGCCATGCAGTTGGGGCAAGCAGCGCGAGCCCATGCAAGCCATGCGTGGCTTGCAGCGGCGGAAAGCAACTTCCCCTATCGCATGAAGGCCGGCCTGCGATAGCATGAGCACTCAAATTTCCGGTTTGCGAATCCCATGGCTGATACGATTTTTCACAAGGACTTCAAGGCCCGCCCTTTCTGGTGGGAAGCCTACGCGCCGCAAGTCCTGCCGGAGGTGCAGCTTCCGAAAGACGTCCGCGTCGCCATTGTCGGCGCAGGCTATGCCGGGCTTTCCGCAGCCCTGGAACTTCATACCCAGGGCTTCGATTGCATCGTGCTCGATGCCAATGAACCGGGCTTTGGCGGATCGACGCGCAACGGCGGCATGGTTTCAGGCGGCGTCAATGTCAACAAGCGTTACATGTCGAAGCCCATGTCGGCGGAACAGGCCGCTCCTTACCTCAGCGACGCGGCTGAGGCGTTTACTCATATTGAAAATCTCGTCGCCCGTGAGCGAATTGAATGCCACTGGATGAAAACCGGATACTTTCTGGGCGCCTGGTGCAACAGCCACTATGACGCGATGGCCAAGAAGATCGCCACGCTCAACGCCCACACGCAATCCGATTCATATCTCGTGCCGCGAGACCGCCAGGGCGAAGAAATCGGATCCGACTATTATCGGGGCGGCATGGTGGTCACGCGCGCGGCACAGGTTCACCCGGCACTGTACTTCAAGGGCCTGCTCGGCCTCTGCGCCAAAAAAGGCATCGCCATCGCGTCCAAAACGCCGGTCACCAAACTGACCCAGAGCGGATCGAAATGGCTGGTCGAAACACCAAGAGGCGCCATCACGGCGGCCGACGTTGTGATCGCTACCAATGGCTATACCGGCGATGTCACGCCGCAATTGAAACGGCGTGTGGTGCCGGTGGGCTCCTACATCATCGCCACCGAGGAGCTTCCTCCCGAAATCGCCACAGGTATCAGCCCCAGGCAAAGGAGTTTCGCCGACACCAGGCGGGTATTGACCTACTATCGCATGGCGCCGGATGGCAAGCGCCTCATCTTCGGCGGCCGCGCCAAATTCGGCCACACCGACCCGGTGGAGACAGCCAGCATCCTGCACCGCTTCATGACCGACCGCTTCCCGCAATTGCGCGGCACGAAAATCACCCACGCCTGGACCGGCAATGTCGCCTTCACCCTCGACGAGATGCCCCACATGGGCAAGTTCGACAATCTCCACTATGCGCTTGGCTGCAACGGCTCTGGCGTCGCCATGATGAGTTACCTCGGCCACGAAACGGCGCGCAAGATTGCCGGCAAAGTCAACCGCGTCAACGCCTTCGACAGTCCGGAGTTCCCGGATCATCCGCTCTACAACGGCAGCACCTGGTTCCTGCCGTGGATCGGCCGTTACTTCCGCACCCGCGACTGGATCGACCGGAGAATGGGGTGATCTTCCAGACCGAACGTCTGCTCGCCCGCGGCATGCTGGATAGCGACATCGCTGCCATCGCTGCCTGCCGCGCCCATCCCGAAGTCGCCCGCTACCAGAATTGGCAGTCCTACGACGAGGACACCGCCACCGAGCTGGTTTCCGACATGCTGCTGCGCAGTCCCGGCGAAACCGGCTGGCTCCAGCTTGTCGTGGAGCGCCGCAGTGACGGCGCCTATATCGGCGACTGCGGCATCAATATCGGCGCCGACAAGCGCCTCGCGCAGATTGGCTACACCATCGCCCATGAACACTGGAAGCAAGGCTATGCCACCGAGATCGTGCAAAGCCTCGTGGCCTATGGCTTCAGCGGACTCAAGGTGCATCGCATCACGGCCTCCGTTGACCCGCGCAATGTTGGCTCCTGCCGCGTCCTGGAAAAAGCCGGATTCACCAGGGAAGCGCTGTTCCGGCAGAGCGAATGGTTCAAGGGCGGATGGGCGGACGATGCGGTCTACGCGATCCTGGCGAGCGATCATCTTCGCAAATAATATATTTGAAATACTTCTTTATACGGATTAGAAATGCGTCATGCGCATTTCCACCTACACGGATTATTCGCTGCGCCTCCTGATGCATGCAGCGGCCCGCAGCCCTGATCTTATCACGATCCAGGATGTTGCCCGCGGTTTCGGCATTTCAAGAAATCACCTTATGAAGGTCACCCACGATCTGGCGCTCCGCGGTTACATCAGAACGCAGCGCGGCCGCACCGGCGGCTTTCGTCTCGCCCGCCCGCCCGCAGAGATCAGCATTGGCGAAGTCGTTCGCTTCAACGAAAGCACGGTGCCGCTGGTCGAATGCTTCGACCGGGCCAACAATACCTGCGTCATCGCGCCGGGCTGCAAGCTCAAATTCGTGCTCAAGGACGCCGAGGATGCGTTCTACGCCGTGCTGGATGGGGTCACGCTGAAGGACCTGATGATGCGGCCTTCGGAGTTCTGCCGGCTGCTGAAAGGTCGCACCCCCAATTGACGCGCGCTTGATCTTGGTCAAGGAGGCGATCTGTAAAAGATGTACAAAAACTACATGTTTATTTCCACAACCTAAGGATCAGGAGCGCAACATGACACACCTTAATGACTTCCCCGCCACGGGCCGCCGCAATTTTCTTAAAGCAGCCGGATTGGCGTCTGCCGGCGCCATTGCTGGCGTGATGACGGCCGCTCCCCAGCAGGCTCAGGCGGACACCGCCGCGGTCGATACCGTTGACATATCGACCCTGCCGCGCGTGACGCAGAAGCTCGTCGCCCCGCCCTTCCTGCCCGAGCATGAGCAGGTTGCCACGGGAGGACCGAGGATCGTTGAGGTCACGCTCGACATCGAAGAGAAGAAGATGAAGCTCGACGAGGAAGGAACCGAGGTCTGGGCCTTCACCTACAATGGCTCCGTGCCCGGCCCGATGATTGTCGTTCACGAGGGCGACTATGTTGAACTGACACTCCGCAATCTCAAGAGCAATGTGCTGGAGCACAATATCGATTTCCACGCCGCGACCGGGGCGCTGGGCGGTGGTGCCCTCACCAAGGTGCAGCCGGGTGAACAGGCTGTTCTCCGCTGGAAGGCCACCAAGCCGGGCGTCTTCGTCTATCACTGCGCGCCGGGCGACGTCATGATCCCCTATCACGTGGTCAACGGCATGAATGGCGCTGTCATGGTGCTGCCGCGCGACGGCCTGAAGGATGGTGCAGGCAAATCCCTGACCTATGACCGCGCCTATTTCATCGGCGAACAGGATTATTACATCCCGCGCGATGAAGAAGGGAACTACCGGAAATACGAGGCCGCCGGCGACAGTTTCGGCGACATGCTTGAGGTGATGCGCAAGCTGACCCCGACCCACGTTGTCTTTAATGGCAGCAAGGGTGCCTTGACGGGTGACAATGCGCTGAAGGCCAAGACCGGTGAAACCGTCTTGTTCATTCACGCCCAGGCCAATCGCGACACGCGGCCCCACCTGATTGGCGGACACGGCGATCATGTCTGGGAAACCGGTTCGTTCAAGGATCTGCCGGCCACCAACCTCGAAACCTGGTTCATCCGCGGCGGCTCGGCCGGGGCCATGGCCTATACCTTCAAGCAGCCCGGTCTCTACGCCTATGTCAATCACAACCTGATCGAAGCCGTCATGCTAGGCGCCACCGCGCATGTCGTCGTCGAAGGCGAATGGAACGACGACCTGATGATGCAGGTCATGAAGCCATCGCCGATCACCACATGAGTGAGGCCGATGATCGCGCTGGCAAGTGCCAAGTTGATCGTGATCGCAGCTCTGGCGGGGCTCTCGGGCCTCGCCATGACGGCCGCGATCCACCGGCAAGTGTCGGCTCCCGAAACGGTTGAGGTAAATCTTTCCGGAGGCCGGCAGCTCAGCGTCATGCGCTACGAGGTGAACTGGCAGGACTGGAGCCGCTGCGTCGATGACGCGGGATGTACTTTCCGTCCAGCACGTTTCAAATCCACCCGGCAGCAAGCGTACCCCATTACCGGCATAAGCTACTTTGACGTGGAGGAGTATGTCGCCTGGATCAATCGGAGCGGCGGCACCGCCTGGCGCTTGCCCACGGCTGCGGAGTGGATGGAACTGGCCAGTGAATTGCCAAGACAGGAGAAACCGCCGCTCTTCACCGATCCGCGCCTCGCATGGGCGGCGGACTATGGCCGGATGCAGCCCGTGCCGAAGACCCTGCAGGTCAGGGGCAGTTTCGGCACGTTCAACACCGGCGTGTCAGACCTTGCCGGCAACGTCTGGGAATGGACCGCCTCATGCGCACCCAGTGGTTCGGGTGTCACGGACAGCGCCCGTTGTCCCGCCCATCTCGTCGAAGGCCTGCATGAGGCCGTGATCTCGGTGTTTGTCCGCGATCCGGCGTTAGGTGGCTGTGCCGCGGGTACGCCGCCCGCCAATATCGGCTTCAGGCTGGTGGCAGACCGCTAACCGTTCAGCCGCAGCGCGCCTGCATCGCCCAGGTTCCATCTGCAAATTTTGGCTCGCCCGTCAGGTGGCCCGATTGTCCATCCGGGCAGGCGAAGTATCGCAACGACGAAGTGGCAATCGCAACCGCGTCCTTCTGCTGGCCCGAACCCATCTTCGCCGATTCGCCCGAAACCTTCATGTCGAAAGCATTGCTGCCGTCATTGTAGTCGTACTGAAGCCGATAATTCTTGCCATTGTAGAAAATCGGCTCGGAACGCGACTTGGTCTGCACCGTGGGGTTGGAAGTGACGTCGACTTTGGATTTCTCCGCACATGCCGTAACTGCGATTGCGGCAAGCATGAGAACTGACAGATTTTTCATGGGGCCTCTTTCTTGAGGCCGCATTTAGCGGAACCTGCCTCGACGCCGCAAGATGCCCGTGCCATAGAGCGGCGCATGACACAATTCGATCCCTCAACTTGCCTCTCGAGCCGCGCCACCGGCTCAGATGAAGGCGCCATCATCCGCATGGCGCAGAAGACCCGTGAACTTCGCGCGCTGGGCCATGACATTGCCAGCCTGACAATCGGCGAACCGGATTTCGACACGCCGGACTTCATCCAGCAGGCCGCCACCGCAGCGATGAAAGCCGGCCACACCCATTACTCACCGGTTCCGGGCATTCCCGAGCTGCGCAAGGCCGTCTCCGAAAAACTGAAAATCGAAAACGGTCTCGACTACGAGCCCCATGAAATTGTCATGGCGAATGGCGTCAAGCAGGCCATTGCCAACGCCGTACTGGCCCTGGTCGAACCCGGCGACGAAGTGATCTTGCTGGCCCCCTATTGGGTTTCCTATGAGATTATCGTGAAGCTCGCGGGCGGCATTCCGAAAATTCTTCATGCCGGCGTGACCGATGGCTTCAAGGTGCCGGCGGACCGCATCGCCGCAGCCCTCACCCCAAAAACCAAGCTTCTCATCCTCAATTCACCCAACAACCCGTCAGGGGCGGTCTGGTCGAAAGCGGAGTTGCAGCAACTCGCACGGGTTGTCACCAGCCATCCACGCCTCATGGTGCTGTCCGACGAGATGTATGAATACGTCGTCTTCGAAGGCGAGGTTGCCTCGATTGGCGCGCTCCCCGGCATGAAGCCGCGCACCATCACGGTGAATGGTTTCTCCAAGAGTTTCGCCATGACCGGCTGGCGGCTTGGCTATGCCGCCGCCCCTGCCCCTGTCGCGCGCACCTGCGCCACGTTGCAGGGTGCCATCAGCGCCGGGGCCAACACCTTCGTGCAGCACGCCGCCCTCGCCGCACTCAAGGCCCCGCGTGATGAAGTTCAAGCCATGCGCGAACGCTATCGGCTGCGCCGCGACATGGTGCTCAAGGGCTTGCAGGCCATTCCCGGCCTGAAGACAGTGCCGATCTCGGCCACCTTCTATGCTTTCCCCGATGTTGGCGCATATCTCGGCCGCAAGGCGGGGAACCGCGTCATCGCCAACGTCTCCGAATTGTGTGACTGGCTGTTGGAGGAACACGGCGTAGCAACCGTGCCTGGAAATGCGTTCGGCGATGAAAACTGCATCCGGCTTTCATTCGCGGCGAGTGAGGCGGAAATCACTACGGCACTCCACCGACTGGCTGCGGCTTTTCAGGCGCTCACGTAAGGGCGGCTATCGCTTCTTCGGCTTAAGCCCGGTCTCTTCGAGCAGGCCCTTGCGCTTGGCTTCATAATAGTAGCCGCGCGAATAGAGGCGCATCGCCCTGGACTCATTGCCGCCTGCCACGAGATACGCCCCCGCGAGATATTTGACGCCGAACATCAGGTTGGTCTCGGCATCGAGCAGGCCCTTGGCGCCGCCCTTGTAGCCCATGGTGCGCGCCGTCTGATGGCGGATCTGCATGAGTCCGTAATTGCCGGCATGGTAGGCTGCCGAATTGTAATTGCTCTCGCGCTTGATCACGCGCCGCACCAGCGCCTCCGGAACCCCATACTGCGCCGAATACTGGCCAATGAGCGCATCAAGTTCCGCGCTCTGTTCGGCAAGCGGCACAGACGAAGATCCGGCAATCGTCAGCAGCAGCAGCAATAATCTGGCAATGATCGTTTTCATGGCGGCAGGCCGGTTGTTTGCCCGAAGCATTCGCATTCTCACAAAACCGCCCGCAATGCAACCGCAGCGCGGCGTGGCTTCCCGTGCTTGTCTCGCCCTTGCCTTTGGCGAAATGCCAGTCTAATCAGTAGGCCAAGACAGTTCGTTCAAGAACTGCGGGGTTGGGTGACAGGGCACAGGGGACGCGATGGAGTATTTCCTCCAACAGCTTATCAATGGAATTACCCTTGGGTCCATCTACGGACTCATCGCCATCGGATACACGATGGTCTACGGCATCATCGGCATGATCAATTTCGCCCACGGCGATATATTCATGACCGGCGCGTTCATCGGCCTCGTCTCGATCCTCGCCATCGGTGTCACCGGAACCTCCAGCTTCGCCATCATCATTCTCGCCCTGGTCCTCGTCATCATTATCGCCATGATGCTGGCCGCGGCCTTCAACTGGACCGTCGAGCGCGTCGCTTACAGGCCATTGCGCGGGTCGTTCCGCCTCGCACCGCTGATCTCGGCCATCGGCATGTCGATCGTGCTTCAGGAATTCGTGCGCATCGCCCAGGGCGGCAGGCCCAAACCCATGCAGCCCATCGTCACCGGCGGCCACGAGATCATGCATCGCGCCGCCGCCCAGGGCGAATTCATCGTGACGCTCTCCAATATCCAGATCATCATCATCGTCACCACATTGTCCCTGATGGCGATCTTCACCGCGATCATCACCAGGACATCGCTTGGCCGCGCCCAGCGCTCCTGCGAACAGGACATGAAGATGGCATCGCTCTTGGGGATCGACGTAAACAAGACGATCTCCATCACCTTCATCATGGGTGCAGCACTCGCCGCGGTGGCCGGCGTGATGTTCTATCTCTATTATGGCGTCATCGATTTCTATATCGGCTTCCTCGCCGGCGTGAAAGCGTTCACTGCTGCGGTCCTTGGCGGCATTGGCTCGCTGCCCGGCGCCATGCTGGGCGGCCTGGTCATCGGCCTGATCGAGGTGTTCTGGTCGGCTTACTTCTCGGTCGAATACAAGGATGTGGCGGCATTCTCGATGCTTGCCATCATCCTGATATTCCTGCCCCAGGGCATTCTCGGCAAACCTGAAGTGGAGAAGGTATAGGCCATGGCGGCAGCCCCGAAATCCACCGCCGTCGGCGCCGAGCGCGCTTCACTCTCCGGCGCCGCGCTCGCCAAGGACACCCTGATAACCGCCATTCTGTGTCTCGCCATCCTGGGGCCTATCGTCGGCCTGAAGGTTGAGCCCGCCAGTGGTGGATTGGTGTTGCAGCAGCGGTGGGGCATGGTGTTCACCCTGGTCGCCATCGTCGTCGGCATGCGGTTTCTGCTCAATATCTATGACGCGAAGCGCCCTGCCGGGTCCTCGCTCATGCCCAATCTTGGCATCGGCCGCGCCCTCGAACCATTTGGGAAATATGTCAGCGTAGGTCTTCTGGCTCTGGCGATATTGCTGCCCTTTATCGCCGGCATGACCGGCACGAGAGAGCGCCAGATCATGGATATCGCCATCCTGATGCTCACCTATATCATGCTGGGCTGGGGCCTCAACATCGTGGTCGGCCTCGCCGGCCTCCTCGATCTGGGTTACGTCGCATTCTACGCGGTCGGCGCTTACTCCTACGCCCTGCTCTCCACCGTCTATTTGCCGCAATGGTTTGGCGATGGCATCATCCCGTGGGCCTTCTTCATCACGCTTCCCATCGCCGGCCTCCTCGCCGCACTCTGGGGCGTCATCCTGGGGTTCCCTGTCCTGCGCCTGCGCGGCGACTATCTTGCCATCGTCACGCTGGCATTCGGCGAAATCATCCGCGTCATCTTGATCAACTGGGTTGATTTCACCGGCGGCCCCAACGGGATCAGCGGCATCCCGCGGCCTTCGTTCTTTGGCATCCCCTTCACCGATGGCGAGGAAGGCTTCGCCGCCACCTTCGGGTTTGAACACAAGCCGATCCTGCGCATTGTCTTCCTCTACTATGTCATCCTCGTGCTGGCGCTGATTACCAACTTCGTTACCATGCGCCTGCGCGGCTTGCCCATTGGCCGTGCTTGGGAAGCCCTGCGCGAAGATGAAATCGCCTGCCGCTCGCTTGGCATCAACACCACCAACACCAAGCTCACGGCATTCGCCATCGGTGCGATGTTCGGTGGGTTCGCCGGATCCTTCTTCGCTACCCGCCAGGGCTTTGTCAGCCCCGAATCCTTTGTCTTCATGGAATCGGCAATCATTCTCGCCATCGTCGTGCTGGGCGGCCTCGGCTCGCAGATTGGCGTGGTGATTTCGGCCATCGTCATCATCGGCGCCTTCGAACTCTTCCGCGAACTCGACTTCCTCAAGGCCATCATGCCGGAAGGCTTCGATCCGGTGCAGTACCGCATGCTGGCTGTCGGTCTTGCCATGGTGCTGATCATGCGCTGGCGGCCGCGGGGACTCGTCACCAAGCGCGAGCCGACGGTGTTTCTCAAGGAGAAGAAAGCCGTCTCCGCCGATCTCGTTGCCCAGGGACATGGCTGATCATGGCGAGTTGGGATAACGACCCCCTGCTGCGCGTTGAGCATGTCACCATGCGTTTTGGCGGCCTCACCGCGGTGAGCGGCCTGTCGTTCAATGTGGCGCGCAATGACATCACGGCGCTGATCGGCCCTAATGGCGCCGGCAAGACCACGGTGTTCAACTGCATCACCGGCTTTTACAAGTCTTCAGAAGGCATGATCCTGATGCGCCATGAGGATGGCAAGGAGTTCATCCTCGAACGCATGGACGATTTCGTCATTGCCCATCGCGCCAAGGTGGCCAGGACTTTCCAGAATATTCGCCTCTTCGCCGGCATGACGGTTCTGGAAAACCTCGTCGTCGCCCAGCACAACGTCCTGATGCGGGCGTCCGGTTACACCCTCGCCGGAATTTTTGGCCTCGCCAGTTTTCGCAACGCAGAGAAACGGGCCATCGAAAAGGCCAAGGGCTGGCTGGAGCGGACCAACCTCATTGATCGCGCCGATGATCCCGCCGGAGACCTGCCCTATGGCGCCCAGCGCCGGCTTGAGATCGCCCGCGCCATGTGTACCGGGCCTAAGCTCTTGTGCTTGGACGAACCCGCAGCCGGTCTCAATCCGCGTGAATCGGAGGAGCTCAACAAACTTCTGCTGTCCATCAAGCATGACGAGAAGATCGGCATTCTTCTCATCGAACACGACATGAGCGTCGTCATGGGCATTTCCGACCATATCGTCGTGCTCGACTACGGCGAGAAGATTTCGGATGGCACGCCGGCCCATGTCAAATCCGACCCGGCCGTCATTCGCGCCTATCTCGGTGTCGACGATGAGGAAGAAGAACGCGCCGCCCTTGCTGCTTTAGCGAAGGCGGCCAAGTGATGGACAATCTGCTCTCGGTTCGCGGTGTTGAGACGTTCTATGGCAAGATCCAGGCGCTGCGTGGCATCGACATGGACGTCAACACCGGCGAGATCGTCACCTTGATCGGCTCCAACGGCGCCGGCAAGTCCACCCTGATGATGACCATTTGTGGCTCGCCCCGCGCCCGTTCCGGCACCGTCAGCTTCGATGGCCACGACATCACCGAAATGCCGACCCACGAGATCGCCAGGCTGCGCATTGCCCAGTCGCCCGAGGGCCGCCGCATCTTTCCGCGCATGAGCGTTCTGGAAAACCTCCAGATGGGCGCCTCGATCGTCGACCCCAAGCATTTCGCCGAAGACTGCGCCCGTGTGTTCCGGATGTTTCCCATTCTTGAAAAGCGCCATGGCCAGCGCGGCGGCACATTGTCGGGCGGTGAGCAGCAGATGCTCGCCATTGGCCGCGCCCTGATGGCCCGCCCCCGCCTTTTGCTGCTCGATGAACCCTCGCTGGGCTTGGCCCCATTGATCGTCAAGCAGATTTTCGCCGCCATCAAATCGCTCAACGAGGAAGAGGGACTCACGGTTTTCCTCGTCGAGCAGAACGCCTTCCATGCCTTAAAACTGGCGCACCGGGCATATGTCATGGTCAACGGCAAGATCACCATGACCGGCACCGGCAAGGAGCTGCTCGCCCGCCCCGAAATCCGTGCCGCATACCTCGAAGGCAGCGGGCACTAGTGCGGAAACGGTCATCATGAACTTCATCATCGAGCACAATTTCTGGAACTTCCTGTTCATGACGGTGATCATCGCAGGCGGTGCGGCTTTCATGGCGGGCCGCGCCCTGGCTTCGACCTGGCGGCCCATCTGGCTGCCCATGATGTACATGATTCCGCTGGCGGCGGCGCTCCGGTTTTTCCATTATGCCCTGTTCAACGGCACGCTCCTGAGCGCTCACTATTTCCTAGTGGACCTGGCCGTCCTGGTGCTGGCTACGGTATTGGGCTACCGCCTGATGCGCACCCAGCAGATGACCACCCAGTATCCATGGCTCTATGAGCGGGCCGGCCCGCTTTCGTGGAAATCCCGGAAAAACTAGGAATTTTCGGGCCAAAAAAGGGCAATTTCGCCCCTTCCCACTGCTTTTGCTAAGGGCTAGAAGGATCACAAGGAGCCTCAAGCTCCGACCAACCCGCAAGGGTAATATTCCAAGGGAGAGTTCAAATATGAAGAAATTTCTTCTGACTGGCGTTGCCGTCAGCTTTGCCGCGATGGTGGCCGCTTCTTCGGCCTGGGCTGACGTATCGATCGGCGTTGCCGGTCCGATCACCGGCCAGTACGCATCGTTTGGCGAACAACTGAAGCGCGGCGCCGAGAAGGCCGTCGCCGACCTGAACGCCGCTGGCGGCGTCAATGGCGAAAAGCTGGTTCTTGAAGTTGGTGACGATGCTTGCGATCCCAAGCAGGCTGTTGCCGTCGCCAACCAGATGGTCTCCAAGGGCATTAAGTTCATGGCCGGCCACTTCTGCTCGGGCTCGTCGATCCCGGCATCCAAGGTCTACGAAGAAGAGGGTATCCTCCAGATCACCCCGGCTTCGACCAACCCGAAGTTCACCGATGAAGGCGGCTGGAACGTCGCCCGCGTCTGCGGCCGTGACGACGCCCAGGGCATCGTCGCCGGTAACTTCGTCGCCAAGAACTATAAGGACAAGAAGATTGCCATCATCGACGACAAGTCGGCCTATGGCAAAGGCCTTGCCGACGAGACCCGCAAGGCGCTCAACGCGGCCGGTGTGACCGAGGCGATGAACGAATCCTACACCGCCGGTGAAAAGGACTACACCGCCCTCGTCTCCAAGATGAAGGATGGCGGCATTGATGTCGTCTACGTCGGCGGCTATCACACGGAAGGCGGCCTTATCCTCCGCCAGATGCGTGACCAGGGCATGAAGTCCCTGATGATCTCCGGCGACGCCTTCAACACCGAAGAGTTCTGGAGCATCACCGGCGATGCCGGCGAAGGCATGATCTTCACCTTCGCTCCCGAGCCCCGCAACTTCCCGACCGCCAAGAAGGTCGTCGAGGAATTCAAGGCCAGCGGCTATGATCCTGAAGGCTATACGCTTTATGCCTATGCGGCCATCCAGGCCTGGGCCCAGGCCGCAACCGCCAACAAGGACATGGACGCCAAGAAGCTGGCCGCATGGCTGCGCGCCGGCAACACCGTCAACACCGTGCTTGGCGATATCAGCCTGAATGAAAAGGGCGACATCAAGGACGCCAAGTATGTCTGGTACAAGTGGACCGCCGGCAAGTACGCCGAGGATCCCTCGCTCCAGTAAGCAGTTCTGATCTCCGGATTGATGGGCCCGCGCAATCAGGTTGCGCGGGTCTTTCTGTTATAGTGCCGCGAGTCGGTCCTCGTTTTCACGGTTTGAGCCTATGAAGTTTCTGCCTGTCGCCCTTTCACTCCTGGTTGCTGTTGCATCTGCGGATTTATCCCATGCGGAAATCCGTATCGGCACGGCAGGTCCCCTGTCCGGGCAATATGCGGAATTCGGCAGGCAGATCGTTCAAGGCACCCGCCTTGCCGTCGAGGATATCAACGCTGCAGGCGGAGTGAATGGCGAACAGCTTGTCCTTGAGACGGCCGATGATGGCTGCGATCCCAGGAAGGCCCTCGAGGCCGCCCAGGACCTGATTGGCAAGGGCGTGGTCTTTGTTGCCGGGCACTACTGTTCATTTGCGTCCATTCCGGCGGCCCCGCTCTATGCCAAGGCCGGGATAGTCATGATCTCGCCGGCCTCGACCCATCCCAAATTCACCGATGAAGGCGGCTGGAATGTCCACCGTGTCTGCGCCAGGGATGATGCCCAGGGCACCTTTGCCGGTGAATACATGGCGCGTACCTATCGCCACGGGAAGATTGCCCTCGTCGATGACGGTTCCGCCTATGCCAAGAGCCTGACCGGAAATGTCCAGAAGGCGCTGAGTACAGCCAGCGCCGGAAATGTCTCAGCCTACACCTACAAACCTGGCCAGAAGGATTTCTCTGGTCTCGCAGGTCAGCTCAAGGCCGCAGCGCCGGATGTGGTTTACATGGCGGGCTACCATCCGGAACTGGGGCTCTTGGTAAAGGAAATGCGAAGCGTTGGTCTCGCTGCCGCATTTATCTCGGGCGATGCCCTTGTCACCGATGAATTCTGGACCATCGCCGGCGACGCCGCAGACGGCATGCTGATGACGTTTCCCCCTGATCCAATGTCTCTGGAGAGCGCTGCACCGATCGTCGCCCGGTTCAAGGAACAGGACACGGAACCCGAAGGTTTCACGCTTCACGCCTATGCTGCGATACAGGCCTGGGCTGCGGCGGCCAGGGCGACAGACAGCACGGATAGCCAGAAAATCGCCCTGTGGTTGCGCGCCGGTAACCCGCTTGAGTCGGTCATCGGCACTCTGAAAATGAACACGCTTGGTGATGTTAACCGTCCAGAATTCATATGGTACCGATGGAATGCCGGCAAGCTCGGCAAAGACGCATCGGTGCGGTAAACATCTGTAAGGCATGTTGCGTAAAACCATCGTCACAACTGCGGGGAAATTCAAAAAAACTGTGGCTGAATATTCATTCAGTAAAATTCGCACCTTCTTGGCAGCGAGAAATTAGATTCTGAAGTTTAAAACGTTCCCGAAATCACCATTGCCCTCCCCATAGCGGGCACCTCGAAGGAACGAACATGACAAACCTTAAGTCCACCACCCTCTTGATCGCGGCCCTCGCACTTCTCGGCCCCGCTGTTTCATCGGCCCAGGCAGGCGCACTTGACGATCACTACCGCGCCCAGTTCAAGCAGCGCATGTGCGCCAACCATCACACCACTGCGGCCGAACGCGATGACCTCGTGCTGAACGCCGACGAGGAAGTGACCGACATTGGCGCCAACTCGGAAGAAATCGAATCGATCTTCGTTGAACTGCAGAACGAGTTCGATAACGATCAGGCCACTTTCTGCCAGTAAGGCAGCCTTGCAGTGCCGGAGCGCGCCATTCAGGCGCTCTCGGGATCAACGGTTTCACCCAAATACGAAGAGCAATTCGCCATGGACAAATATTCGTCATTTCGCAGCTTCCTGAAGGATTCGTCCGCCAACGTGACGATGATCTTCGGACTTTCTGCATTGCCGCTCATGCTGGCAGTCGGCATCGCCGTCGACTATTCCAACATGCTGGACGCCAAGACCAAGCTTCAGACAGCGGTTGATTCAGCCGCTCTCGCCGCCGCTGCCGAATATGGCGTCGGCGGGACCAATTATGTGATGACTGCGAAGAAGTATATTCAAACCAACAAGCCGGAAAGCATGGCGCAGGGCCCGATCGACGTCAACGTGACGGTCAACACCGCCGACCTGAACGTGACGGTCAAGGCCAGCGGCAAGGTCGATAGCGCTTTCGGCAATCTCTTTGGCACCAATGACTCAGGCTCGGGCTCCGCCGAGAACCAGAGCAGCGGCAGCAACAACAACGGCAAGATTTCTTCCGAGGCAACAGTCGCCCTGCCGATTTTCTCCGACTTCCACAAGGGTGAAATTGTTCTCGTCGTCGACTTTTCCGGTTCCATGGACGACTACGTCGATGGCCAGCGCAAGTACGTTTCGATGCGCAACCAGGTCAACAGCCTGATCAACCAGCTATCGCAGAACGGCAACAACGACGACGTGAAGTTCGGCCTGGTGCCCTTCTCCGAATATGTCCGCGTCACCATGCAGGACCGCTATTTCAGCGGCAGAACCGCCACCACCAACCAGACGCGCTGCGTCGAAGATCGCGGCTACCCCTACAACACCCAGTCGACGACTCCCAATACATCGACAACCACCAACTCAACCAAGTGGGCCTACTTCGGCAACTCCGGCACCAACTGCGGCTCGTACAGCACGTACAACGCGGTCGTACGGCCCATGTCGTTCGACCATGCCGGCACCATTACCCAGATGAACCAGATGCGCCCGCTTGGCAACACCCACATCGCCCTTGGCATGGAGTGGGCCTATCACATGCTGACGCCCAACGCGCCCTTCACTGACGCGGTCCCGCTCCACCAGGCGGATACGTTGAAGGCCGTGGTGCTTCTGACGGACGGTGCCCAGACCAGCGGCGGCTACGGCCCCAGTGGATCATGGAGCGTGTCCAGGGCTGAAGCCAACCTCGCGACACTGTGCAGCGCCATGAAGACCGACGGCATCCGCGTCGTGACCGTGTCGTTCGACCTCAACGATAGCCAGAACTCCAGCTCGGAAACCCGCCTGGCAAATTGCGCCTCGGGCCCGCAATATTACTTCAACGTGGAAACCAACGCCCAGCTCGCCAACGCCTTCGGCACGATCCGCGATCAGCTGGCAAGGACCATGTACATCAAAAAGTAGGAGGGGGTCAGTGTCGCATGCCATGCGATGCGAAGGAACGTGACTGGTAATCCTGCCTTCCCATCTTTGACTGCCTGACATGACCGTGTGCGAGGGATCGGCTAAAACCGGTCCCTTCTTCCTTAAAAATTTCCACTAACTGCAATTTGGGGATTCAAGGCGGGTTAGTCATTTCGCCACCATTTCGCCCCGGATATGAATTCGCGCTAAATTGTCGGGGTGGCGTTAAGCGGGGTGAAATTCGGATTTTGTAAACCAGAATACGCAACACAACGTTCTGGGATTACCAATGTCACACAGTATCACACGCGCACTTGCAAAAAGGTTAACGCGCTTCGCCGGCGCCGATCGCGGCAATATCACCATCATTTCCACCCTGGCGCTTGTGCCCTTCACGCTTGCGGCCGGCATGGCGCTTGATATGTCGCGTGGCGTGACAGCCAGGACAGGCTTGCAGGAGATCGGCGACGCCGCCGCGCTCGCAGCCGCGGCCGCCACCAACGTCACCGTCGACCAGCGCAAGGCAATCGCGCTGAAGTACATCGATAGGAACGATGAAGTGTTGAATGGAATCGAGATCAAGTCGAAGCAGATTGTCATTGGGCCCAACACGGTGGACGTGACGCTCATGGCCTCCGTCGAAGGCACGCTGACCAAAGTTGCTGCGACAGATAGTGGCGAAGGTGCCGCGGAAAATGGCGGCGAAGGCTTCACCGGCGATCTTGATGTCGGGAGCCACTCCAAGGCGGCATTCGGAAAGGACAGTTACAAGTGCCTCCTTTCATTGAGCCCCACCGACTACGAAGCGGTACGCTTTTACGGCAATGCCGACTTCATGGCTTCGGTTTGCACCGTCCACGCCAACTCCAACAATCTGACGGCCATGCGCACCCAGGGTTCGGCCTATGCCGAAGCCGAGGATTTCTGCGCCGTGGGCGGCTGGGCCGGATCGGGCTTCGAGCCGGACCCGGATGGCGGCTGCAAGGTCCAGACCGATCCCTACGCCGATTTCCAATGGCCGAGTGTCGGCGCCTGCGACTACACCAACAAGCGCATAGCGGTAGGCGCCACGGAAACGCTGACGCCTGGCGTATACTGTGGCGGCATTGAAATGCGCAGCCATTCCGTCGCGAACTTCCAGCCTGGCGTCTACATCATCAAGGACGGAACGCTCGACGCGAAGATCCACTCCACCATGAATGCCGGCAATGGCGTGACCTTCTATCTCGTCGGCGCCAGCAATATCAACGTAACCTCCGGCGCCCATATCAATCTCAAAGCGCCAACCAGCGGTCCGACCAAAACCATGGCGGTGATCCAGAAGCCGAACTCCAACCCCGGCGTCTGGAACTATGTGTCGAGCGGCGGTGATGTGAACATAACCGGCGCCTGGTACACCCCAACCCAGAATCTCACGGTTTGGGCGAACGGTGACACCAACACCAGTTCACCCTACTTCCCGGTGGTAGTGAACAAGTTTGAAATGAGTGGCAACGCAACATTGTATGTCAAGCTGGACTGGGCTGCCGCGGGCTTCCCCGAGCCTGTCCATCTGAAAACCCCGCACTACGTGCTTCTGGGACAATAACCAGCGATCGCCTGCAGCAACGCGCTGCTGCAGGCATTTTCCCGCAGCGGTCATCTACGGTTTCGCCACACCCGTTAGCGCTTTATCAACCACGAACTCGCGAGACAACCCTCGGCTGCGCTTCCCCTAAAATTTTCACCTTTGTGGTGAGCCCGCAGCAAGGGGCACATGTTACACCTGCGCTACCAGTTACGTGTCTATGCAGGAACCCACCATGTGCAAGAAGATTCACTCGAGTCTGGCGAAGCGGCTGCGCGGCTTCGCGTCCGACAGATCCGGCAATATCACTCTGTTCTTTGCCCTTTCGGCGATCCCCTTCGTCGCCGCGGCGGGCATTGCACTTGATTACTCGCGGGGCGTTTCGGCCCGCACCGGCTTGCAGCAAGTTGCGGACGCGGCGGCCCTCGCCGCGGCTGCCCCGGATACCGCGACTGAAGCGCAGCGCAAGGCTGTGGCGCTTCGCTATGTCGACGCCAACAAAAGCGTTCTTTCCGGCGTCGAGATCAAGGACAAGGTGGTCACCATCGGTCCCAACACCGTCGACGTCGCCCTCCTCGCCAACATCGAGGGAACACTGACACGGGTCATGGCGCAGGAATCTGGCGTAGGCGCCGCCGAAAATGGTGGCAACGAGGGCTACAAGGGAAAATTCGACGTCGGCGCCAAGTCGAAGGCCGCCTTCGGTAAAGATGGCTACATGTGCCTTGAGGCCCTGCACAATACCGCACAGAACTCGATCTATTTCTTTGGCAACGTGGATTTCCTCGCCAGCAGCTGCTCGGTACACACCAATTCAAACAATTCCCAGGCCATGTACACGCAAGGCAACGCCTACGCCGAAGCCGCGAGCTTCTGCGCCGTAGGTGGCTGGGTCGGCTCAGGCTACTCCAACGATCCAAAAGGCGGCTGCCCGACCAGAACCGACCCCTACACGGCTTACGAAACAGCGGCCAATGCCGAACTGGCGTCAGCCACGACCAGGTCCAACGCGCAACTCCATGTCAAGAACGCAACGATGAATTTGCAACCCGGCATTTACAAGGGCGGCATCAGCGTTGAAACTGGCGGAATCGCCAACTTCGCGGCGGGAACCTATTTCATCAAGGATGGCGGCTTCCTGATGAGCTCCAGTGCCGTCGTCAACGCCAATACAGGAGTGACGATCTATCTCGTCGGAAATGGCCCGACCAGCGGCAGCGGAAAAAATCCGAGCATCGTTTCGATCGGCTCGCAATCCAACCTTCACCTCAAGGCGCCAACCACCGGTCCCCTGGCCAGCATGGCGCTGATGCAAGCGTCCGACTCGAACGTCAATGATGTAGCCGGCGTCAACACCATCATCAGCGGTGGCACGGTGAATATTGAAGGCGGCGTTTACATGCCGCAGCAGACCTTCAAGATCACCGCCAACGGCGACATGAACCAGACCTCGAAATACTTCCCTATCATCGCGAAGAAATTCGAGATGGGCGGAACCGCAACCCTGTACGTCAATCTCGATTGGGCAGCCGCCGGCTTTCCCGATCCCGCCAACCTCAAGACCGAGGGCTACCATCTCCTGACGGAATAGACGAAGCGAACTGCCAACTTGACCCCGCGCAGCCCCCTGCGCGGGTTTTTCTTTGCCCGCACTTGACCAGCATCCGCTGACAAGCGAAGCTTCGACGCGTTTCAAGAGGGGAAAGCGCCATGAAGCCGTTTTTTGTTCAGATCAACACCGAACTCGGCAAGGCTTATACGGTGGCCACTGCCATCGCCGATGCGGAGATCGCCTCTGAAATCTATTCGACCGCCGGCGACTACGACCTTCTTGTGAAGTTCTACCTGCGCGAAGGCGAAGACATCGGCCACTTCGTCAATGAAAAGCTCCACTCGATTCCGGGTGTCAAAAACACCTACACCATCATTACCTTCCGGGCCTTCTGATGCGTCAGCCCACGCGACATCTGTTCGCGCTCTTGCTTTTTCTCGCAGGCACAGCGGCGGCATGGGCGGCCGATGCGTCTCGCGGCTCTGTCATTGGTTTTTCCCCCGATGGCCAAATGTTTGCCTTCGAGCAGTTCGGCATGGAGGATGGTTCAGGCTTTTCCTATTCGGAAATCTTCCTCGTCGATCTCGCAAAGGACAGCTGGGCGCCCGGCACCCCGGTACGTGTCAGGCTCGAAGACGAATCCGCGACGCTGAAGCAGGCGCGCGAAACTGCAAGGATGAAGGCAAAGCCATTGCTGGACGCCGGCAATATCTCTATTGAAGGCGAGGTTCTCGCGTTCAATCCGCCAACCGAAGTCGTTGCAGACCGGCGCCAGATCGCCTTTGACCTGGCCTATTGGGCGACAGCACCTGCCGAAGGCCCCCGCGACTATCGCTATGAACTCGTCCTCACCGAGAAGATCTTTCCAGCGAGGTCGACATGCCCGGTTGACCCCGAAACAAAACTTGTGGGATTTGCGCTGACCATTAGCCAATCGCTTTCGAAAACCACGATGCTATTGCATGAGGACACATCGCTGCCGGAATCGCGCGGATGCACGCTCGCCTATGACATCGATTCCGTAATCTCGCCGGAGGGCCTTCAAAACCCGCCCTACCTCGTTGCCATCATCGGGGTCTATTCTTTTGGCTTTGAGGGCGCCGACCGCCGCCTCATAGCCGTGCCCGTGAAACTGCCATAGCGCTGGCAAGACAGTCCGAACACGCGTTTCGGGCGAAAACCAAAATTCTCTGAAACTCAGCCGGGCAAACCCTCGTTAACCATATGCGGGTCGCGCCATGCTGTGGCTCGCTGCAATAGTTTTCGCCCACTTATCAGCAACTTGAGCACAACAGGAGCCACTCCATGTCATCACGAAGCAGCTGCGGCAGTTCCCACGACGCCTATTTCAGAAAATACCTGATCGGGGGAAAGGGAAACGACAGTCTCTATGGTGGCGACAAGGATAATTCCATTTACGGCGGCCGCGGCAACGACAAGCTGTTCGGCGAAAATGGCAATGACACCCTGGTCGGCGGTCCCGGCAACGATACCGTCAGCGGCGGCGAAGGGCATGATCGCGCCTATCTCGACGTGTCGAAGGACGGTGCCGACAGCATCGATCTGGGCAGTGGCTTTGACAGCGTTTACGTCGATGGCAAGTACAAGACTCAGGTGCGGCTGACCTTCACCAGCGCCGAGGTAGGCAACGGCAATCCGCTCGATGCGAACACCATGGCCAATCAGGATGGTGGCCTCGCTGTGCGCCTTCAGGCCGAGGACAAGTACGGCAATCTGATCGGGCCCATCACCCGCGTCGACGACGAAGGGATCAGTTTCATCGGTGGCAAGGGCGTGACGTTCGACGTCCGCGATCTGGTGTCCGGCGCGCAGCGCGGCGACAAGTTCGATGAGGTGCAACTCGGCACCAATGGCAACGACACCCTGACCGCCGATGACTCGGACGAGAATTATTACATCAACGCCGGAATGGGCGACGACAATATCACAGGCGAGGATGGCGATGACTTTCTGGTTGGCGGCACCGGTAACGACACCCTGTCGGGCGGGTTGGGCGATGACAGTTTCATCGGTGGCGGCGGCAACGACAGCGTTGACGGTGGATCGGGTAGCAATACCGCCATTTTCAACGTAACCACCGATGGCGCCGACTCTGTCGACCTTGGTGCTGGCACGGATACGGTCATCGCCAACGCGACGGTTCCCACCCAGATCCGCCTGTCCTTCACCAGCGCCGAGGTCGGCAACGGCAACGCGCTCGATTCGAATACCATGGCCAATCAGGATGGTGGCCTGGCGGTGCGCCTGCAGGCCGAGGACAGCATGGGAAATCTCACCGGCGGCATCTCCCGCCTTGACGATGAGGGTATCAACTTTGAAGCTGGCAGCGGCGTCACATTTGATGTCCGCGATCTTGTGGCCGGCACCGAGCGCGGCAACCAGTTCCAGGAAGTAAGCCTGGGAACCCTGGACAACGATTCGCTGGTCGCCGATGATCCAGCGCGCGTTTATTATCAGAACGCCGGTATGGGCGACGATACCGTGATCGCCGGCAATGCCAATGACTTCCTGGTCGGCGGTGGCGGCAACGACACGCTGGACGGCCGCGGCGGCAACGACAGCTTCATTGGTGGTGGTGGCAACGACACGGCGGCGGGTGGAAGCGGTGCGGATTCATTCATCTTCGCCTCGCCACTGAGCGCCACAGCGAATGTCGATGTCATCACTGACATGATGCACGACCTGGACACCATCAAGCTCGATGATGCCGTGTTTACCGTGTTGACGGCCGGTGCCCTTGGCGCAGGCGCTTTCGCCCTGGCGTCGGCGGCGGCCGAGGCCGACGACCGGATAATTTACAACACCGCGACCGGGGAACTGTCTTACGATGCCAGCGGTGGTTCGCGTGCCGATGCCGTGCTGTTCGCCAGACTTGGCAACACGCCGGCTGATCTGGACAGCGGCGACTTTCTCGTCATCTGACCGGCAACAAAACGAAGGCAGGGCGCTTCAGCACGCCCTGCCCTCACGATGTTTGGCGCTCACGGATTAAGCGGTTCAAGTCCCTGCGCCGTCTTGGCCATGCGCACCAGGTTGATGAACTCCGCCCGGTAACCAAAGGGATCGGCACCCTTGGCGGCCTGCGCCAGCGCGATCACGTCGTCGTAGCTGAACGACCTGGTATACTGCCCGCCACGCAGCAACTGCCCGAAGCCCGCAACAGAGGCCGCAAATTCGGCTTCCTTTGACGCCGTCTGGTTGGCATCCGTCACCGCCTGTGTGACCAGCTTGCTCTGGTCCTCGTTCGGCAGCTTATAGCGCAGCTTGAGGAACGCATACTCACCGCCCTGCCCCGTCGCTGTTTCAGCAGCGCCATAGCGCAGCGGGTCGACCAGCGCCGACTTGGCGTTCTTGGGCGTGATCTCGTAGATGGCGGTCACCGTGTGGCCGGCCCCGATCTCGCCCGCGTCAACCTTGTCGTTGTTGAAATCCTCGCGGTTCAGCATCCGCGTCTCATAGCCGATCAGCCGGTATTCCGACACGGTTTGTGGATTGAACTCAACCTGGATCTTCACATCCTTGGCAATGGGAAACAGCGTCGAACTGGCCTCTTCCACCAGAACTTTGCGCGCCTCGTTGAGCGTATCGATATAGGCGGCATTGCCATTGCCGTTCTGCGCCAGCGTCTGCATCAATTCGTCATTGTAGTTGCCGCGCCCGAAACCCAGCACCGAAAGGAACACGCCGGTTTCGCGCTTGCGCTCGACAAAGCTCTTCAATTCTTCCGGATCGGTGATGCCGACATTGAAATCGCCGTCAGTTGCGAGGATCACCCGGTTGACGCCGGTCTTGTCGAAGTTCTGTTCAGCCAACTGGTAGGCTTGGCGAATACCCTCTGCCCCCGCTGTCGATCCGCCAGCCGAAAGATTGTCCAGCGCCGCGATAATCTTCGCCTTGTCCCTCGCCTTGGTCGGCGGTAGCACCGTGCCGGCGCTCCCGGCATAGACCACGATCGAAACTGTATCTTCCGGCCCCAGCGTATCGGTCAGAAGCTTCAACGAATTGCGCAGCAATGGCAGCTTGTTCGATTCTTCCATCGAGCCTGACGTATCGAGCAGGAAAACCAGGTTGGATTTGGGCTTCTCCTGGCCGTTCAGGGCAAATCCCTTGATGCCGACATGCATCAGCTTGGTGTCGGGGTTCCACGGCGTCGGCATCAGCGTCACCGTCGCCTTGAACGGCTCAGCCCGGTCGGCGGGACCCGCATAGTCATAGGGAAAGTAGTTGATCATCTCCTCGACACGCACTGCATCCTTCTGCGGCAGCACGTTCTGGTTCAATGAACCCCGCACAAAACTGTAGGACGCAGTATCGACATCAATAGAGAAGGTCGAAACCGGCTCCTCCGCCGTCACCTTCACCGGATTGGTCTTGATATCGGAGAACTTGTCGCGGCCCTGGTCATGATAGCCTTGCTGCACCATGTCCACCGGCTGCGAAGCGGGCGCGGGCGCTATCATCTCACTGACAATGCCGGAAGCTTTCCCCTCCGCATCGCTCAGAGCATCGGCTCCGGCGACAATGCTCTTGTCATTATCCTTGCTCTTGAGGGCAACACTGGGGGAATCGCTTCGCATCCTTCCGAGAGCATTTTCCTCGGTGAGCTTTTCCTGCCGCGGTTTCGCGGCTGCGAGCTGTGAAGCGTCTGTTTTGGTATCTCCCGCTCGCCGGCCATCGGACTCTTTCTTGAGTCCGGCCTGCTCGGAAGGTTCCGGCAGGGACTCAGGCGCTGCGAGTTGCGGCAGCGGCGCCGGCATGTGCGACACGTTGAGAATTGCCAGTCCGATCACGGCGATGCTGGTGCCCGCCATGAGCGCGTGGGAAAGTTTGATCGATTGCATGGAACGACTCCGTTGGATGTAACCCCTCAACCGCTCCATCAGACGGATGCCGTTTTCATTTCCTTGGGCGGCCCTTGCATTTTCTTTGGCGAAATGCAGGCTGGCGCGCGCAATGGCTTCGCGCCGCGCGGCCTGCGGCGGCGTGATCGGCGCCTCCTCGCGGAACGCCCGTGTGAATTCGTCAGGGTCGCTGTTCATGATTCGCCATCGCTTTCAGCCGCTTTTTCACCTCATGCATGCGCCAGGAAACCGTGCTTTCCTTGACGCCCAGAACCTCCCCTGCTTCGGCGTGGCTCATGTCCTCCGCCAGAACCAGCAGCGCCGTCTCCTTCAAGGCCGGATCGAGCCCGTCGATGGCATGGTAAAGCCACCTCGTGCGCTGGTCACTGTCGGCCCAGTCGGCGGCGCGCTGATCCGCAAAGGCGACGAACGAGGTCTGCAGCTTCAACTGCCCCGTCCGCTTTCGCGCATGGTCCCGGCAGGCATTGAGCGCCACCGCATAGAGCCAGGTTGAAAACCGGCTGGAGCCCCGGAAAGATCCGATTTTCGCCACCAGCACCATGCAGATATCCTGCGCCACATCCTCTGCCTCCGCCGCCGACCCGAAAAACCTGTAGGCAATGCGGTAAAGCCGGTCGTAGTGACGCTCCAGCACCTGCCGGAAGGCGGCTTCATCCCCCTTCCGCGCCCGTGTTGCCAGTTCCTCGTCGCTTATCGCCAGCATGTTGATGGTCTTGTGACGTAGCCCGATGGCACTTCCTTGGAGCCCGGACAAAATTTTTTGCAGCCAAGGGGCTCAAATCTTCTCCTCGCACAGTATGGCGGATTTTGTTAGAGGCTGCCAAGGAAGGAACCTGACCCCGCATGATCCCGCGCTATGCCCGCCCTGAAATGTCCCGCATCTGGGAGCCGCAGACCCGTTTTCGCATATGGTTCGAGATCGAGGCCCACGCCGCCGATGCGCTGGCCGAACTTGGCGTGATCCCCAAGGCGGCCGCCGCCGTGATCTGGGAAAAAGGCAAGATCGCCACCTTCGATGTGGAGCGTATCGACGCGATCGAACGCGAAGTGAAGCACGATGTCATCGCCTTCCTGACTCATCTTTCCGAAATCGTCGGGCCGGAGGCCCGTTTCATCCACCAGGGCATGACCTCCTCCGACGTGCTCGACACCTGCTTCAATGTCCAGCTTGTCCGCGCCGCCGATCTGCTTCTGGCCGATCTCGATGAGGTGTGCGCCGCCCTCAAGCGCCGCGCCTTCGAGCACAAGGATACGGTCTGTATCGGCCGCAGCCACGGCATTCACGCCGAACCGACGACCTTCGGCCTCAAGCTTGCCTACGCCTATGCCGAGTTCGACCGTGCCCGCCAGCGCCTCGTCGTTGCCCGCGAAGAAGTTGCGACCTGCGTTATCTCAGGCGCAGTGGGGACCTTTGCCCATATCGATCCCCGCGTGGAGGAACATGTGGCAAAGGCAATGGGCCTCAGGGTCGAACCGGTCTCGACGCAGGTCATCCCGCGCGACCGCCATGCCATGTATTTTGCCGTGCTTGGCGTCATCGCCAGTTCGATCGAACGCCTTGCCACCGAAATCCGCCATCTCCAGCGCACCGAGGTTCTCGAAGTTGAGGAGTTTTTCTCGGAGGGCCAGAAAGGCTCTTCCGCCATGCCGCACAAGCGCAATCCGGTGCTGACCGAAAACCTGACCGGCCTCGCCCGGCTGGTGCGCTCGGCGGCGATTCCCGCCATGGAAAACGTGGCGCTCTGGCATGAGCGCGACATTTCCCATTCGTCGGTGGAGCGTGGCATTGGCCCCGACGCCACGGTTCATCTCGATTTCGCCCTGAAGCGGCTGGCTGGCGTCATCGACAAGCTGCTGGTCTACCCCCAGAACATGCAGAAAAATCTCGATCGCCTCGGCGGGCTTGTACATTCGCAGCGCGTCCTCCTGGCGCTCACCCAGAAGGGCATGAACCGCGAGGACGCCTATCGCGCCGTGCAGCGCAATGCCATGCCGGTCTGGCGCGGTGAAGGAAATTTCCTCGATCTGCTCAAGCAGGATGCAGCCGTATCGGCGCTCTTGTCAGATGGCGAACTGGACGCGCTCTTCGATCTGGCCTTCCACACCAAGCATGTGGATACCATTTTCGCGCGCGTGTTCGCTTAAGGCCCGATCAGTTCGAAATGCTGATCCTGGTGTTCTTCATGCCGTATTGCTTGACCAGCCCGAACAGCTTTTGCGCGTTGCCGGGAGAAAGCCTGATGCACCCGTGTGAAGCCGGGCGGCCGAGCGCCTTCACGGCATTGGTGGCGTGGATGGCATAGCCGCCGCGGAAGAAGATCGAGTGCGGCATCGGCGTCATGTCGTATTTTCGCGAATAGTGCATCTTGCGCAGCACATACGGACGGAATGAACCGCGCGGTGTGTAGTAACCGTTGCGCGCTGTCGAAACCCGCCACGTCGCATAGTGTGATCCCGAAACATCGACCGTCATGGTTTGTGTCGAGATATCGATAACAACCTGAACACTGGCAAGGGAAGGTGAAACAAACGCCACGCCCGCCAGAATGATACCGGCAGCCAGTGACTTCAGGTGATTCAGGCACGCAAACCGCATTGTCGCCTCCATCCAGGGATTGATTGTCCCTTGGTTTTTGTGAGGTGGCGGCAGGCTCTTGCAGGGTGTTCCGAAAACGCGGAACTAGTCGAAAAGGAACTCTCGTCCCACTTTCACTCGCCGCACCCCGTTGTAAGCGACGATATCAGCAGTTGCGTAAGTTTCGGTTAAAGTTGCAGGTAAAAAGCTACCGGTTCCGACAACGTCGAGGGGCGCCCGCGCCGCCCCCATGATCTGGCATTTCTGCGGATCGAAGCCGGACGAAGCCACGATCTGGGCATCCTTGTATCCCGCCTTGTCGAGCGCCTGCCGGGCATGGATGATCGAGGCAACCGACACGCCCTTGCCGAACAGGATGCGCCGCACCTTGTCGACCAGGATATTGTTGGGATCGAGCTGGAAGGCCCGGGCGCCGATCACCTGCTCGACGATATTGTACTCGCCCGATGCGCCAAGCCAGTGGCCAACCGTGTCGACCGATTTTTCGTAATCCAGCCCCTCGGCAAACCGCCCGCCATGCGTATCGAGCCGGATGCCGAACAGTTTGCCCTTCTGGTCCAGCCGGGCGTCTTCGTAGAACCA
>JANMMJ010000216.1:0-84268 GCA_031373255.1 Hyphomicrobiales bacterium | reverse complement strand
CGGTTCTCCACCATATAGGCGGAAGGCCGATGTGCCGGAGCTTCCTCGTGGAAATGCAGCAGCACCGGACGCGCAGCACCTGCTGCCTTTGCATCGGTGACCACAATCTCCTGCATCGGCTCGGCGTGAGGCGCGATGTCGTCCCACACACCCATGGCTTCGAACATGGCCCGCGATGAGGCTGTGATCGCAGAGGCACGCCCGTCCGCGTGTTCGCTGGCGGGTGGCGGTTCGGCCTGCTGGTCGGTGACGATCACCTTGATGGGCCGCAACGCCAGCGGACCTGCCATGGCCACCGCTGCGGCAAGCCCATTCAGGCCTCCGCCCACGATTGCGATATCGGCTTTCTGTGTCATTGTTTCGCGCAGTGTCGGTTTTTCCTTGCCCGGGTCAAGCGCGTTAAAGCAAGATGCGACAATGTCTGCGGGCCTGAACGAACTTCTCCGAACCCTGGATCTCGAGGTCATAGAGACCAATCTCTTCAGGGGTTCGAGCCCCGACGTCGGCTGGCAGCGCGTCTTTGGCGGCCAGGTGATCTGTCAGGCGCTGATGGCGGCCCACAAAACCATCGCCGCGGGGCGCACCGCTCATTCGCTGCATGGCTACTTCATGCGTCCCGGCGATCCAAAGATTCCAATTGTCTACGATGTCATCCGTGACCGTGATGGTGGCAGCTTTTCGACCAGGCGTGTGGTGGCGATCCAGCATGGCGCGCCGATCTTTTCCATGACCCTGTCATTTCATGCGAGCGAAGCGGGCTTCGAGCATGCCGCAACCATGCCCGATGTGCCGATGCCCGAGACCCTGATGAGTGAAAAGCAGATGGTGGCCGCCTCGGCCCATTTGATGCCGGACAACATGCGCCGCTATTTCGGGCGCGACCGGCCAATCGAATTGCGCCCCTGCGATCCGTCGCACTATCTCAAGCCGGAAATCGATCATCGCGGCCAGCACAATGTCTGGATCAGGGCGGCGGGACCGCTTCCCGATGATCCCGCCTTGCATCAGGGTGTGCTGGCTTATGCCTCGGACATGACGCTCCTCGATACCGCCCTGGTGCCACACGGCCGCAACATCTTCGACCAGGAACTCATGCTGGCGAGCCTCGATCATGCCCTATGGTTTCACCGGCCTTTTCGCATGGACGAGTGGCTGCTCTATGCTCAGGATACGCCCTCGGCGTCCGGCGCCAGGGGCTTTACCCGCGGCCAGATTTTCACCCGCGAAGGCCGTCTAGTGGCGTCGGCGGCCCAGGAAGGACTCATCCGGACCAGGAAGCCCAAAAATTAGGCGTACAGTTCGATTTGCCCTAAATTAGGGCAGTATCGTCCGTCTGACTCTACGGCTGCAATTTTTTTATGCACATTATCAAGACGTTAAGAGCTGCCCCGGGCTGGCACATTTCTTGTTAAGCAATCCCTATTGCCAATACCTGAGGGGATGGGTGCATGAAGTATATTATTGCAGTCGTGAAGCCGCATAAGCTGGAAGAGGTCCGCGAGGCTCTCGCCGGTATCGGCATTCAAGGCATTACCGTGACTGAAGTGAAGGGGCATGGCCGGCAGCGCGGCCATACCGAAATTTACCGCGGCGCCGAATACACGGTGAGCTTCGTTCCAAAAGTGAAGCTCGAAATTGCCGTTGACGATGCGATCTCCGATCGCGTCATCGAAACAATCCAGTTGAAAGGCCAGACCGGACAGATCGGAGACGGAAAGATTTTCGTCCTGCCGCTGCTCGACGCCGTGCGCATTCGCACTGGCGAAACCGGCCTCGCCGCTCTGTAATTCACCGATAAGGATGTAACGATGTTGAATACCAAGTCATTGAAATGGGGATTGGCCGCCGTTGCGGCATCCGTCATCGGCGCTGTCCCGGCGCATGCGGCAGCGACCGTCAACAAGGGCGACACCGCCTGGATGTTGCTCGCCACCATTCTGGTTATCCTCATGACCATACCGGGTCTTGCCCTGTTCTACGGCGGACTGGTCCGGTCGAAGAACGTACTCTCGGTGCTGATGCAGGTTTTCGTCTGCTTCAGCCTGATCTCGCTGCTTTGGGTGATTTACGGCTATTCGCTGGCCTTCACCAACGGGGGTCCCTTTATCGGCGGCTTCAGCAAGGCATTTTTGTCCGGCGTCGACATTTCCACCTTGGGCGCCACCTTCTCCAAGGAAACCTACATTCCGGAACTTGTCTTCGTGTGCTTCCAGCTGACCTTCGCTGCAATCACACCGGCTCTTATCGTCGGCGCCTTTGCTGAGCGCATGAAATTTTCCGCCGTGCTGATCTTCATCGTCATCTGGTTCACCTTTGCCTACCTGCCCATGGCGCACATGGTCTGGTGGTGGGCTGGTCCCGATGCCTATACGCTGAGCCCCGACAATATTGACGTGGTCAAGGCGGCGGTGGGTGATACCGCGGCCGCGGACTTCCTCGCCAAGCTCGCCGCTGCGGCTGACGATGCCGCAAAGGCAACGGTGCTTGCCGATTATGCATCAGCGGTCAACATCTCCAATGGCTGGCTCTTCAACTGGGGCGCCATCGACTTCGCCGGCGGCTCCGTTGTTCACATCAACGCCGGTATCGCCGGTCTGGTCTGCGCCCTGGTCGTCGGCAAGCGCGTCGGCTTCGGCAAGGACGTGATGGCGCCGCACAATCTCACCATCACCATGATCGGCGCCTGCCTTCTTTGGGTTGGCTGGTTCGGCTTCAACGCCGGATCCAATCTGGAAGCCAATGGCCTGACCGCCCTTGTCGTCCTCAACACGATCATTGCCACCGCCGCTGCCACGCTGGCCTGGACCTTCGGTGAATGGATCACTCGCGGCCATCCGAGCTTGCTCGGTGCCGTCTCGGGCGCCGTCGCCGGACTTGTGGCGATCACCCCGGCCTGCGGCTGGGTTGGCCCCTCTGCGGCGATCTTCATCGGCATTGTTGCGGGCTTCATCTGCCTCTGGGCGGTGGTATCGCTCAAGACCAGGTTTGGTTACGATGATGCCCTCGACGTCTTCGGTGTCCACGGCGTTGGCGGTATCGTCGGCGCCCTCCTGACCGGCATCTTCGTCAATCCGGCTCTCGGCGGCATGGGTGTGACGGATTACCTCGCCACCGATACCTCGGCCGTCGTCGCTGCCTATTCCTTCTCGGGCCAGATGAAGGCGCAGATCGTGGCAACCCTGACCGCCATCGTCCTTTCGGCCGTCGTCAGCTACATCGCGCTGATGATCTGCAAGGCAACGGTCGGGTTGCGGGTTGACGAGCAGCAGGAACGCGAGGGCCTCGATACCGGCACGCATGGTGAGCGCGCCTACACCTGACCTGCTCCACAGAAGTGACATGAAAAGGGCGCCGCAGGGCGCCCTTTTGCGTCCAAAAGCGCATTTTCAATGCCTTAACCCGGCCTTAACCAGGTCCCGCCAGACTCCCCTTAAGCATTTGTTTTCCCGTCATTTCCTTGGGAAACGGCAGGGCCCGGAGAGAATCACATGGCGCACACCCATCCGATAGACACCGATGACGGCGCCGTCCCCGCCGCGGTGCGGCAGTTCCTGCGCAACCGAGCTCTCGAAGTCGCCGGTGCTATCCTTGCTGCAATTGTTATCCTGTTCGGCCTGGCCCTTGCCACGTGGTCGGTGAGCGACCCGTCTTTCAATCATGCGATCGACGCCGAGCCGCAAAACCTGCTGGGTTATCCGGGTGCCGTGCTTGCCGATGAATTGATGCAGTTTCTGGGGCTCGGCGTGATCGCACTGATCGCCGTTCCCATGGTCTGGGCCGTCAGCTTCCTGCGCCATGAAGCACTGCCAGCACCCATCCGTGCCATCTTCGCTTGGCTTGTTTCGTCTTGCTGTGCGGCGGGCTTCATGTCGCTGATGCCCGCACCGGGCGGCTGGCCGCTGGCCGGCGGATTGGGCGGCAATGCCGGGGATATTCTGAGTGGTGCAGTCCTCACCATCCTGAGCATCGGTCTGAAGGGCGTCTTTGCAGATATCATGGGTGCTGCAATTCTGGGATTTGGTGCTTTCTCCGCAGCGTCATGGGCGGCAAACATCTCGCGTGGCGAGGCGGCACTCTTCACCAGGCTCTTTGGCGAGCGTGGCATGGATTTCATCGCCCGCATCACGGACCGGACAAGGGACCTGCTCGAATCATGGAAGACCCACCGCCTGGCAAAGCACGCCACGCTGGCAGCCTCCGCCAGGCGCCGTGCCAGCCTTACGGCACGTGCTCCAGCTGCTGAAGACGGCACGCGCATCGAGCCCAGCCTTGATCGCAAGGCGCGCGGCAAGGAACCCTGGCTAAAATTGCCCCCCATAGGTGATGAAGTTGAAGGTGAGGAAGAAACGGCGGAGGACGGTGAAGAAGGCGAGGAGGAGGAGGACGGCGATGCATCACCGGTCCGGGTCAGCCGGGTCAGCAAGCCGATCAAACCAGGCAAGCGCGCCAAGCGCGACACCCAGCCAACCTTGCCTTTCTCCGAGGAAGAGGAGTTTGAACTTCCTCCCCTGACCTTACTGGCCGAACCCAAGCGCCCGGCCAAGAGCGTCGAGATTTCCGATGAAGCTTTGGAACAGAACGCCCGCATGCTGGAAGGTGTTCTTGATGATTTCGGCGTCAAGGGACAGATTATCAATGTCCGCCCCGGTCCGGTGGTGACCCTGTACGAACTTGAGCCGGCGCCCGGCATCAAATCATCCCGGGTGATCAGCCTGGCCGACGACATCGCCCGCTCCATGAGCGCCATCTCCGCCCGTGTCGCGGTGGTGCAGGGCCGCAACGTCATCGGCATCGAGCTTCCCAACGCCAAGCGCGAAACCGTGTTTCTGCGCGAGCTTCTTTCCTCGGAGGCCTTCGAGAAGACCGGCCAGAACCTGGCCCTGGCGCTCGGCAAGAATATCGGCGGCGAGCCGGTCTTCGCCGATCTAGCCCGCATGCCGCACCTGCTGATTGCCGGAACCACCGGCTCCGGCAAGTCGGTCGGCATCAACACCATGATTCTGTCATTGCTCTATCGCCTGCCGCCCGAGCAATGCCGTCTGATCATGATCGATCCCAAGATGCTGGAGCTTTCGGTCTATGAGGGCATCCCGCATCTCCTCGCCCCCGTGGTGACCGATCCCCGCAAGGCGGTGGTGGCGCTCAAGTGGGCGGTCCGGGAGATGGAAGACCGTTACCGCAAGATGTCGAAGTTCGGCGTGCGCAACATCGATGGCTACAATGCCCGAGTGCGTGACGCCCTGGAAAAGGGCAAGGCCCTTTCGCGCACCGTGCAGACCGGCTTTGATCCGGAATCGGGTGAACCGATCTTCGAGAAAGAGCAGATGGACATGTCGGCGATGCCTTACATCGTCGTCATTATCGACGAGATGGCCGACCTGATGATGGTGGCCGGCAAGGACATTGAAGGTGCGGTCCAGCGCCTGGCGCAGATGGCCCGTGCCGCCGGCATTCACGTGATCATGGCGACCCAGCGTCCCTCGGTCGACGTCATCACCGGTACCATCAAGGCTAACTTCCCGACCCGCGTTTCTTTCCAGGTCACCTCGAAAATCGACAGCCGCACCATTCTGGGCGAGCAGGGCGCGGAACAGCTTCTCGGTCAGGGCGACATGCTCTACATGGCTGGCGGTGGCCGCATATCCCGCCTGCATGGTCCCTTCGTTTCCGATGGCGAGGTCGAGAAAATCGTGCGTTACCTGAAGACCCAGGGCACACCCGAATATCTCGAGGAAGTCACCGAAGAGACGGAAGAGGAGGGTGATGAGGAAGCCGCGGGCGGCGGCAGTCTGCCGGGCAATTCCGGCGATGAGCTTTATGATCAGGCGGTTGCCGTCGTGCTGCGCGACAAGAAGGTCTCGACCAGCTATGTGCAGCGCAGGCTGCAGATCGGCTACAACAAGGCCGCCAGCCTGATCGAGCGCATGGAGAAGGAAGGCCTGATTTCGGCTGCCAACGCGACCGGCAAGCGCGAAATCCTCGTTCCTGGTGACAGCGCCCGCGATTGATGCTGTTGCCGTAAATTGGCCTGTTTGTTGTATGAGTTGCGTATCGGATCAGACATAGGGATCAGACGATCATGACCAACTCATTGCTGCTGCACCTGCCGCAGGCTTTGCGGGCTTCTGCCCTTGCGGCGGTATTGGCGCTGGGCCTTGGCACCCTGACCGTCACGGGGCCAGCCCATGCCATTACTCCTGCGGAGGCCGAGGCTGCGGTCAGCGAACTCAACACCTATATCAACGAGCATGCCTCGCTGCAGGGCGAGTTCACCCAGATCGGGCCGACCGGGAACGTCTCCAAGGGTGTTTTCTTCATCTCGAAGCCGGGAAAGATGCGCTTTGAATATGCCGCCCCCAATCCCTACATCATCGTCTCGGACGGAACCTGGGTGACCATCAAGAATCGCGCCAAGGAGCGTGGCGACCAGTATCCGCTCTCCCAGACGCCTTTGCGCCTGGTGCTTTCGGACAAGGTGAATCTGCTCAAGGAGACCAACGTTCTCAATGTCGAGAAGGCAGACGAAATGACCAGCGTGACGCTGGAAGATCGCAAGAAGGCAGTTCCAGGCCAATTGGTTCTGGTCTTCGATGGCAGCCGCAAGGCCTTGCAGCAGTGGGTGGTGATTGATGGCAAGGGACGCCGGACCACCGTTTCGCTGGAGAACATCGAGACCGGTGTTGCCGCCGATCCCAAGCTGTTCGAGATCAAGATCGACCGCGACAAGCGCAAGGGCGGCAAGAGCAAATAACGAACGCCTCACGCCACTTCCCTTAAATGTGACAGGCGGACTGTTGAAATCCGCGCGCGTCATAACTACGTAGACACGAGTACCAAGCTGCTACTTAAAACGTGGCCTCAGTGTCCCCCCGCTCGATTGGCCATGCGGCAGCAGTACACGCCGGTTTCCCCTCCCGGCGTAAAGCGCACACAGGCGCCGGGCGCCCGGACCCCGACCGGGCGCCCACTTTTTTGTCCTCTTGAACTGATCGCTGGCTTCATGCTCTGTGCCCCGCCATGACCTTCAAGATCGCCACATGGAATATCAATTCGGTGCGTCTGCGCATCGATCTCGTCACCAGGTTTCTCGAGCAGTGGAAGCCGGACGTGTTGTGCCTGCAGGAAACCAAATGCCCGCAAGGCCAGTTTCCCTCCGCCCCGCTGGCCAGAATTGGCTACGGCCACATCGCCGAGCATGGCCAGAAGGGCTATCACGGTGTTGCCATCGTCTCGCGCCTGCCGCTGAACGATTGGACCACCCGCGCCTTCTGCGGCAAGGCCGATTGCCGCCACGTGGTGGCCACGATTGGCGGCATCGACATACATAATTTCTATGTCCCTGCAGGCGGCGATGAGCCCGATCCGGCAATCAATGAGAAATTCGCTCACAAACTGCAATTCCTCGACGAAATGGAAGCCTGGTTCATCAGTGGTTCGGTACCCACGGGGCGCCAGGCTCTGGTCGTTGGCGATCTCAACATTGCCCCTCTCGAACAGGACGTCTGGTCGCACAAGGCGCTGCTGAAGGTGGTGAGTCACACGCCAATAGAAACCACCGGCCTCAATCGTGTGCAGGCCGCGGGCGGTTGGGTCGATGTCATGCGCAAGCACGTGCCGCCCGAGGAGAAGCTCTACACCTGGTGGAGCTACCGTGCCCGCGATTGGGAGGCAGCCAATCGCGGCCGCAGACTGGATCATATCTGGGCCACGCCCGATCTCGCCGCCAGGAGCATTGATCTGGAAGTGGTGCACGAGGCCAGGGGTTGGCCGCGCACGTCCGACCACGTGCCGGTTATCGCCTCACTGGAGTGGACGCCGTGAAAACGAGCCGGCCTTGTCGAAGATCGACTTGGTGCCCATGATTTCCGTGGTTGCGGTGCTGAGTTTCTTGGCGAGCGCGGCATGTACGCGCGCTCCGAACTCCGGAAATTCGCGCACCACCCGCATGAACAGTTCCCGCGTGATCCGCGCCGTCGACACATCTTCGGTGGCGAGAATGCTGAGCGAGTAGGGAATATTGGCGATCATCGCCAGTTCACCGACAAAGGCGCCGGCCTCTACCGAACCGGCAAGCCGTATCGCGCCGTTCTCCCTGATGAAAATATCGCCTTTGCCGCGCAGGATGAGATAGGCCGCAGCCCCCTGCACGCCTTGCGCGATGATGGCCTGACCTTTTTCGAAATCGGCCCGTTCGCAGGAAAAGGCAATAACCTGGAGATGCGCCCTGTCGGCATCCGCAAAGAGCGGTATCTTCCGGAAGACTTCGGCTTCCGCCTTGACGCTCATTAAGCCCCTTGCTCCCACCCCCACGGGCGAATCACCCATGTCTTCCTAGCACGGAGGGTGGAGAGGGAAAAGTTTCAGGGAACCAGCTTGTAGCCCCCGGCTTCGGTGACCAGGATTTCAGGATGTCCGGCGTCACGCTCGATCTTCTGGCGCAGCCTGTAGATGTGGGTTTCCAGCGTATGTGTGGTGACACCGGCATTATAGCCCCAGACATCGTGCAGCAGCACGTCGCGGCTCACCACCTGCTCGCCGGCCCGGTACAGGAACTTGATGATCGAGGTTTCCTTTTCCGTCAGCCGCGTTTTCTTGTTGTCATCGCGGATCAGCATCTTGGAACTTGGCTTGAACACATAGGGCCCCACCTTGAACACTGCGTCTTCGCTCTGCTCGTGCTGGCGCAGATGCGCCCTGAGCCTCGCCAGCAGCACCCCGAAGCGGAATGGCTTGGTCACATAGTCGTTGGCGCCGGAATCGAGGCCGAGGATCATGTCAGAGTCTGAACCCTGCGCAGTGAGCATGATGATCGGGCCTTTGTAGCCGTTGCGCCGCATGATCTTGCAGGCTTCGCGGCCGTCCATGTCCGGCAGGTTGACGTCGAGGAGCACCAGATCGGCGTGATCGCCTTTGAGCGCCTTGATGCCGGCTGTCGCGTTGGCGGCATCGGTGACGAGAAACTCGTCATGCAGGGAAAACTGCTCCTGCAGGGTTTCCCGCAGCGTATCATCGTCATCGACGATGAGAATCTTCTTGGTGGTGCTCATGTATGGATACCCGAATGAATGACCCGAACTTGATCCCATGTTAGTGTTAGGGAGGGCAAAAGGCAAAACCACTTCGGCGTGAGCGGATTGATCAGTACTATTCACGTTTTCGCGATCAGCAGCCGCGCCGTGCAGGGCGTCTTGCGTGCCGGCAACCTGGCCTTTCCATGCATGCTTGGCCGCTCGGGCATCAGAACGATGAAACGGGAAGGCGATGGCGCCACCCCGCGCGGCGCCTGGCGCCTGCTCGGTGGCTTTACCCGCCTTGGCCTGGTACGGAGCACCGTGGCGCTCAGGCCGGTCAGGCGCGATATGGGCTGGTGCGATGCCCCGGACTCGCCGCGCTACAACCAGCTTGTCCGCCTTCCCTTTGCCCAGAGCCGTGAGGAGCTTTGGCGCAGCGACAATCTCTATGACATCGTCATCGTTCTGGATCACAACAGCAAACCGCGTCTCAGGAACGGCGGCAGCGCGGTGTTCTTTCACCTGACCGGGGAAGAGCGGACCCCGACGGCGGGCTGCATCGCCATTTCACTAATGGACATGCGCAAGCTGCTGCCATGCCTGAATCGCCGCTGCGGCCTGGTGGTGCATTAGGCTGGGTAATCGCGGTGGCCGAAGATCGCCGAGCCTACCCGGATATGACTGGCTCCGGCGGCAATCGCCGCTTCGAAATCACCGCTCATGCCCATGCTGAGGCTTGCCAGATGCTGCGATGAGGCGAGTTCGCGCAGCAAAGCGAAGTGCCCTTCAGGCGCTTCGTCGACTGGCGGAATGCACATCAGTCCGGCAACGGCGAGACGCAGCTCGTCCCGGCAATAGGCGATGAAGGAAGCGGCCTCATCCGGCACGACACCGGCCTTCTGCGCTTCGCGGCCGGTATTGACCTGGATGAAGACGCGGCGGCGGCAACCATGCTTCAGCATTTCTGTAGCAAGGGCCTTGGCGAGCTTGGGCCGGTCAACCGTCTGGATGACGTCGAAAAGCGCCACAGCCTCGGCCACCTTGTTGGTTTGCAGCGGTCCGATCAGATGCAATTCGAGATCGGAAAATTGCTGCCGGAGTGCTGGCCATTTTGACCTGGCCTCCTGCACCCGGTTTTCCCCGAACGCCCTTTGTCCGGCGGCGATGACAGGTTGGATGTCGGCTGCGGAAAATGTCTTGCTGACCGCGACAAGCGTGATCTCGTCAGCTTGACGTCCGGCTCTTTGCGCGGCTTCGGCGACGCGCCGGCGCACGTCGAGCACCCCCCTGACGGAAGCAGTGGCAGCGCTGTCCTGAATGATCATGGGGAGCGATATGACCAAGCTTGCGGCGTCTGGCAAGTGCTGGTACCTCCGTGCAACCCGATTGTGAGAGACCGATGACGTGACGACGGAACGCTACAACCCGCGTGATGCGGAGCCGCGCTGGCAGCAGGCCTGGACCGGAAAAAAGAGCTTTGAAGCGGCTAACGACCCGTCGCGCCCGAAATATTACGTCCTCGAAATGTTTCCCTATCCGTCGGGACGGATTCACATGGGTCACGTGCGCAACTATGCCATGGGCGATGTCGTGGCGCGCTTCATGAGAGCTCGCGGTTACAACGTGCTACACCCCATGGGCTGGGACGCATTCGGCATGCCGGCCGAGAATGCCGCCATCGAGCGCGGCATTCACCCCAAATCATGGACCTACGACAATATCGCAGCCATGCGGCGCCAATTGAAGTCCATGGGCCTGTCGCTGGACTGGAGTCGTGAGATCGCCACCTGCGATCCGTCCTACTATCGCCACGAACAGGAAATGTTCATCGACTTCATGGCCGCGGGGCTGGTCGAAAGAAAAGTCTCGATGGTCAACTGGGATCCTGTCGACATGACGGTGCTGGCCAACGAGCAGGTGATCGAGGGCCGCGGCTGGCGCTCGGGAGCGCTTGTCGAAAAGCGCGAGCTGGCCCAGTGGTTTCTGAAGATCACGGCCTATGCCGAAGAGCTGATGCAGGCCTTGGACGGATTGAACCAGTGGCCCGAGAAGGTTCGCCTCATGCAGAGGAACTGGATCGGCCGCTCCGAGGGCTTGCGGTTTTCCTTTGCTCTCGAGGACGAAACCGGAAAACTCCTCGACGAAAGCCTCACCGTATTCACCACCCGCCATGACACGCTGTTTGGTGCGAGTTTCTGTGCGTTGTCGCCGGATCACGCGCTGGCCAGGCGTATGGCCGAAAGCGATTCCGGATTGCAGGAGTTTCGCCGCGAATGTGCGGCCCTCGGCACCAGCGAGGAATCGATCGAGCGCGCCGAAAAGAAGGGCTATCGTCTGCCAATCTATGCCCGCCATCCCTTCATCGACGGTCTGCGCATGCCGCTCTATGCCGCAAACTTCGTTCTCATGGGGTATGGCGAAGGTGCGATCTTCGGCTGCCCGGGTCATGACCAGCGCGATTTCGATTTCGCTACCAAGTATGGCCTGCCGGTCATACCGGTGGTGGCGCCAAATGGTACGGACCCGAATCAAATTGATGTTTCGGCTGGTCCCTATCTGGAAAAGGATGAGTCCGAAGCCGTAATGATCAATTCCGGCTTCCTGGACGGCCTGTCGGTGGCAGCGGCCAAGAACGAGGTCGCAACCCGCCTGGAGCATGAGGGCAGAGCAGAGAGAAAGGTGAACTACCGGCTTCGCGACTGGGGCGTGTTGCGCCAGCGCTATTGGGGATGCCCGATTCCCGTCATCCATTGTGGCACCTGCGGCGTCGTGCCCGTGCCGAAGCAGGATTTGCCGGTTACGCTGCCTGACGATGTTACCTTCGACAAGCCTGGCAATCCCCTCGATCACCATCCAACCTGGAAGCACGTGCCTTGCCCGGTTTGCGGCAAGGCGGCGCGGCGCGAAACCGATACCTTCGACACGTTCATCGATAGCTCCTGGTACTTCGCAAGATTTTGTTCGCCCCGCGCCGATGTTCCGGTTGATCGTGGCGCGGCGAAATACTGGATGCCCGTCGATCAGTATATTGGCGGCGTCGAGCACGCCATCCTGCACCTCCTCTATTCGCGCTTTTATGCCAGGGCCATGAAGAAGACCGGCCACTTGGACATCGAGGAGCCGTTCGCCAGCCTGTTCACCCAGGGCATGGTCACCCACGAAACCTACAGGACACAGGGCGGAGACTGGGTACTGCCGGCGGAGGCTGGGAAGACCGCCGCGGGCTGGGTCCACACGGTGACGGGAGAACCCCTGACGATCGGCGGCATTGAGAAGATGTCGAAGTCGAAGCGGAACGTTGTCGATCCTGAAGCCATTCTCGAACAGTATGGCGCCGATACGGCTCGCTGGTTCATGCTCTCGGATACGCCACCGGAGCGCGATATCGAATGGACGGAGTCCGGCGTTGAGGGTGCCTGGCGTTTTACCCAGCGCATCTGGCGCCTGATTGGCGAATCCATTCGTCAGCACGATCCGGCTTCAAGCCCTGACGCTGCCGCGGCGAAGGAACTGCGGCAATGGACCCATCGGTCAATTGCGGCCGTGACTGAAGACATTTCGGCGCTGCGCTTCAATCGTGCCATCGCGCGGATCTACGAACTCTCCAATGCGCTGAGTTCAGCCCTGCAGAACCCTGACCGCAGTTCCGCGATGAATGCAGCCGTCAGCGACGCGGCCCGCACGATGGTGCTCCTGATGGCGCCGATGATGCCGCATCTTGCCGAGGAATGCTGGAAGGTTCTTGGAAATGACAGTCTCGTGGTCGAAACGCCTTGGCCGCTTGCGCTACAGGAATTTGTGGCAAGCGATGAAGTCACAATTGCGGTCCAGGTCAACGGCAAGCGCCGCGACGAGATCAGGCTTGCCAAGGGCTTGGCCGCGGGGGATGTTGAGCGTCAGGTTCTCGATCTTGAGAGCGTGAAGCGGGCGCTGGACGGAAAGCCGGTCCGCAAGGTGATTGTCGTGAAGGATCGTATCGCCAACATCGTCAGCGGATAGACATGCGCGCCAGGTTTTGCCAGTGGGTCGTGAGTGCCGGCATGATGGCCATGCTGGCCGGATGCGGCATGAAACCTCTCTACGCCACCGATGAAACTGGTGCCGGCGTGGCAACGGAACTGTCTTCGATTGTCATCCCCCCGCCCCAGGATCGGCTCGGCCAGATTATCCGCAACGACCTGCTCGCGGCCATTCGACCTGCCGGGACAGCATCAGCGGATCGTTTTACGCTTGAGCTGGAAACCACCACGCGCGAGAACCAGGCGGCAAAGCTGAACAATCTTGGTGCCGACCGTTTGACCGTCGTGGTCGATGTCAGTTACCGCCTGATTGAGGGAGCATCTGGAAATATCGTCGATCGCGGCAAGACATTCTCGCATGTTTCATATGACGAAACCGGCCAGTCATTTGCCGATCTGCGTGCCAGGGACAATGCCTACGAACGGGCGGCGCATGAAGTGAGCCAGGATATCCGGTCCCGCCTCGCCGCCCATTTCGCTAGCAACTAGGCCGGCGCCCGTGGCAATCGTCAAGGGACCTGCAATTGAGCAATTCGTGCGCCGCCGCGCTGCCGAAGTGAACGGCGTGTTGCTCTACGGGTCGGATACGGGTTCGGTGCGGGAGCGCGCTGCAACGCTGGTCAGGGTCAATGCCGGATCGTTGGACGATCCCTTCAATGTGGTCCGTCTCGATGAAGCCGTGCTGGCCGATGATCCGGGCCGTCTTGCCGACGAATACAACGCCATTTCGATGATGGGTGGCCGCCGCGTCATATGGGTTACCGATGCCGATAAGGTTTTCCACAAGGCAGTCGAGCCATTGCTCGAAAATCCAAATGCCCAGAGCTTGCTGGTCGCCGAGGCAGGCAACCTTGCCAAGGCATCCGGCTTGCGGCTTCTGTTTGAGCGCGGCCGCAACATTTATGCACTTCCCTGCTATCAGGACACAGACCAGGACCTGCACGAACTCATCCGGACGGAGCTGGAAGCGGTTGGTGTCGCAATTGAGCCAGATGCGGAAAGACTGCTGATTGGGCTCCTTTCAGCAGATCGCATGTTATCGCGCTCGGAAGTATCCAAGCTGGCACTTTACGCCATGGGCTCCGGGACAGTCACCATGGCGGATGTCGCGGCCGTTTGCGGCGATGCCTCGGCATTTTCAGTCGATGACGTCATAGATGCCGTGTTCGAAGGCGAGCTCGCGGCTTGCGACGAGGCCCTTACCCGGCTTGTGTCATCGGGCACGCAGCTGGGCGCAGTCCTGTCACAGGTCGCCGGTCACGTTGCCAGGCTTCAGCATTTTCGCGTTGAGATGGATCGCGGGCGGAGTGCTGATGAAACCGTCAGGTCGGCGCGCCCGCCGATTTTTTTCAAGCGTGTTGACGGAATGATACGGCAATTGCGCCTTTGGGATGCGGCCAGCTTGTTGAACGCCGGATCGTCGATTGCCGCAGCGGTGCGCCAGACCCGCGATTTGCCGGCACTTGACGAAGCCATTGCCAACCGGGCCTTGCTGTCACTGGCCCGCAATGCCAGGCTTCTTCGCAGCGAGCGATTTTAATCCGTAGGCAGATTAATTGAACCGCATCCGCAATCTGGCGCAGACGTCGTCGAGCTGTTCAAGCGTGGCATAGCGCACCGAAACGGTCCCGCCCGATTTACCCTTGTCGTTAACTTCGACCTTCAGGCCAATCGACTCGGACAGTTCACGTTCCAGCGCCCGGATGTCGGCGCTCTTTTCGTGGGCAGTGCGGGCCTGGCCGCCATGTGCGGCGGTTCCGTGCTGTCGCGAAAGCTCCTCGGCATCGCGCACAGTCATGCCGAGCTTGATGATTTGCTCGGCCAGTTGCTCGGCCGAGTCGGTGGCAACCAGAGCGCGGGCGTGACCGGCTGTCAATGTGCCCTGCTCGATGTGGGCCTTGACTGCATCCGGCAGCGAAAGAAGCCGCATGGTGTTGGCGATGTGACTGCGGCTCTTGCCGACCGATTCGGCAAGCTGCTGCTGCGTATAGTGAAACTGCTCCATCAGCTGCGTATATCCTCGCGCCTCTTCGATGGCACTGAGATCGGAGCGTTGGATGTTTTCGATAAGCGCGAGTTCCAGCGCCTCGCCATCGCTGAGTTCGCGGATAAGCACCGGGACTTCATGGACCCCGGCCCGCTGCGCCGCCCGCCAGCGCCGCTCACCGGCAACAATTTCATAGTTGCCCTCCTTGATTGGCCGGACCACCAGCGGCTGCAACAGGCCTTTCTCCCGGATGGACCGTGACAGGTCATCGAGTTCGTCTTCGCGGAAGTGCTTGCGTGGATTATTGGGATTGGCCTGCAACAGATCGATTGGCATGTGCCTCAGGCTGCGCGTGTCCTGAATCACTGCCTCTTCCGTGGTATCGTCGCCGATCAATGCGGCTAGACCCCGTCCCAGCCTGCGTTTCTGCGCCTGCATTTCGATGCCTCTCGACTGAACTAGGCCGCGCGCAAGTCGCGTTCGCGGCGGATGATTTCCGATGCAAGCCTGATATAGGCCTGCGAGCCCATGCAGGCATTGTCGTAAAGCAGAACCGGCTTTCCGTAGGACGGCGCCTCGGAGACCCTGACATTGCGCGGGATAACCGTTTGGTAGACTTTTTCGCCAAGCACCGAGCGCACATCCTGTGCCACCTGCTCGGAGAGCGAATTGCGCCTGTCAAACATGGTCAGCACCACGCCCTGGATCGACAGCCGCGGATTGAGCGTGGTACGCACGCGTTCCACCGTCTTGAGCAGCTGGCTGAGGCCTTCAAGCGCAAAGAACTCGCATTGCAGTGGAACCAGGATGGCGTCCGCCGCGGTGAGCGCATTGATGGTCAGGAGGTTGAGCGACGGCGGGCAGTCCGCGATGATGTAGGTGTACTTGGTCGGCCCTTCCTGCAGGACACTGATCGCATCGAACAGCCGATGGGTCTTCCGGTCGATGCTGGCAAGTTCAAGTTCAGCGCCGAGAAGGTCCATAGTCGATGGCGCGCAATGGAGGCGCGGAATGCCGGAATCGATGATCACATCCCGGAGCGCCGCCTCGCCCATCAGCACATGATAGGTCGAGCGCTGATACGCACGCCGCTGGATGCCAAGACCGGTGCTGGCATTGCCCTGCGGATCGAGATCGACAATGAGCACCTGCTCGCCAACTGCGGCGAGTGCCGTGCCAAGATTGATCGCCGTCGTCGTCTTGCCAACGCCACCCTTCTGGTTGGCGACGGCCAGCACCCGCGGTCCACTTGTGATTTCCTCTGCGCTAGACACGCGCCGCCTCCCTGATGACCAGCACCACACCCTTGGGATCGGTCACGCTGGCAAACGTCTTATAGATCATACTCCAGTATTTGGTAGCTTCGGTCAATTCAGCCTCAACATCTTGTCCCTTGAGAAATACGCCAATGGTACCCTTTGCCAGGAGCGGCTCGGCCAGTTCGAGCAATTGTGGCAACGGTGCCAAGGCGCGCGCTGTGACCACATCCGCACGCAGATCTACCGTGAGGGCCTCGATTCGGCCATGAAGAACCCGCGCGGAAGCATTTGTCTTGCGGATAACTTCGGCCAGAAACGCGCACTTTTTTGCGTTGCTCTCCACCAAGACTGTCTCGATACCGGTGGCGATAGCCAGCGCCAATCCCGGAAATCCTGCTCCGCTGCCAAGGTCGGCAATGCTTTTGCACCCGACCGGCAGGTAGGTCTGAAGCTGCAACGAGTCCGCAATATGGCGCTCCCAGATCTCGGGTGCGGTACTGGGCGCCACCAGATTGATCTTGCGGTTCCATTTTTCGACCAGCGCGGCGTAATTCTTCAGCTTGGCCAATGATTCACGTGAAACATTGTACCGTTCTGATACAGAATCGGGCGTCATCAGGCGCTCGCCGCAAAATCCCGCCGCCGCACATAACCCAGAAGCTGCGCCAGCGCCGCCGGCGTCATCCCGTCGATCCGTGCCGCCTGGCCAAGCGTTGCCGGCCGGACCCGCGCCAGCTTCTGCCGGACTTCGGTCGAGAGGCTGGGAATCTGCATGTAGTCGAGCGCATCTGGCAGCCGGAGCGACTCGTCCTTGCGAAGCGCCACGATATCCGCCTCCTGCCGCCCGAGATAGCGCGAATAGAGCGCATCTGCTTCAATCGCTTCAATGGCAAAGCGGGGCAGGCTGGCAAACTCCGGCCATACGGCAGTCACACCGGCGAAGCCGATTTCGGGAAACGCGATCAGGTCCAGGGCGCTGCGCCGCTGGCCATCCTGGTTGACCTTGAGCCCGGCCCGCAGCGCCTCGGCACTGGTAAGCGATCGTTCTGACGCCATGGCGCGCGCTTCACCGAGTACGGCCTGCCGCTTGTCAAAAACCTTCTGCCGGGCTTCCCCGACCAGGCCAAGACTGACACCCAGCGGGGTCAGCCGCTCGTCGGCATTGTCGGCGCGAAGGCTCAGCCGGTATTCCGCCCGCGAGGTGAACATGCGGTAGGGCTCCGAAACCCCCCGTGTCACCAGATCGTCGATCATCACGCCCAAATAGCCCGATGCCCTGTCAAACCGGACAGGAGATAGTCCTGCCACTTTCCGGCCGGCATTGAGGCCGGCGGCAAGCCCCTGTGCGGCTGCCTCCTCATATCCCGTCGTGCCATTGATCTGGCCAGCGAGGAAAAGCCCATCCACGGCCTTGACCGCAAGCGTGGCATCAAGCTCGGTCGGATCTATGAAGTCATACTCGATGGCATAGCCTGGCCGGATGACCCGCACCTCCTCAAGACCGGGAATGGTCCGCAGAAATTCATGCTGGACCTCTTCCGGCAGCGATGTCGAAAGACCATTGGGATAGACCGTATCGTCGTCGAGCCCTTCCGGCTCAAGGAAGATCTGGTGTTGCGATCTATCGCGGAAGCGATTGATCTTGTCCTCGATCGAGGGACAGTAGCGCGGCCCGATACCTTCGATCTGCCCTGAATACATCGGCGAGCGGTGCAAATTGTCGGCAATCACCTGGTGGGTTTGCGCTGTTGTCGTTGTGATATGGCACGACACTTGCGGCGTCATGATCTTTTCGGTCATCAGCGAGAATGGCACCGGCTCGCTGTCGCCCGGCTGTTCCTCCAGCCTGTCCCAGGCTATCGTCCGGCCATCGAGGCGCGCCGGCGTACCGGTCTTAAGCCGTCCCCGCCTCAGTCCGAGCGCCGCAAGCTGTTCGGCAAGCTGGATCGAAGGCTTGTCGCCCACCCGCCCTGCCGGCATCGTCTTCTCGCCGATATGAATGAGGCCGTTGAGGAATGTTCCGGTGGTCAGAACAATGGCGCCGCAGGAAAATCTCCGGCCATCCTCGGTCACGATACCGGCAATCTTGGCTCCGTCGAAAACAAACGCGCTGGCAGCACCTTCAATGACATCGAGATTGCTCTGTGCACGGATCGCCGCCTGCATGGCATTGCGGTAGAGCTTGCGATCGGCCTGGGCGCGCGGTCCCCGCACCGCCGGACCCTTGGAGCGGTTGAGCAGCCGGAACTGGATTCCGGCGGTATCCGCTACCCGCCCCATCAGTCCGTCCAGCGCATCGATCTCACGCACCAGATGGCCCTTGCCCAATCCGCCAATCGCCGGGTTGCATGACATCTCGCCGATTGTCGCAAACCGGTGTGTCAGCAGAGCCGTATGCACGCCGGTCCGCGCGGCCGCGGCCGCCGCCTCGGTTCCGGCGTGGCCGCCGCCCACAACGATGACGTCATATGAAGTGTTCATGGGGGCTCTCTAGGCCAAGCCGGGCTGCAGGTCAAAACCCGGGATACGTTTCACGTGAAACAGGTTAACCGTTATTTACCAACGCAGAAGGCGGAAAAAATCTCGCCCAGCACATCCTCGGCGTTGATTTTGCCGGTCAATCGGCCGATTGCATCCGCTGCCGCCCGCAAATCCTCGGCCTGCAGTTCGATTGCAAAACCAGGCTGATTTCGCGCTGATTCAAGCCTTTGAAGCGCTGTTTCCAGGCATTCCCGCTGCCGGGCCCTTGTAATCATCGCAGGCTCCCAGCCGCCAAAGCTGGCTACGATCCGGGCTTTTAACGCATCAAGGAATTTGGCCATACCGTCGCCGCTCCGCACCGATATGAGGTAATCCGGATCGTTTCGGGAGAGTCTCGATTTATTCGACGGCAAATCAGACTTGTTCTCTACCCATATCGGAGACGAATCGATCAGGGCTTGCGGAGGCTTTCCACCTGGCTCGGTCAGCCATACCAGAATATCCGCTTGCTCCACCTCGCGCCTGGTCCGGGCCATACCAATCTGCTCGATCTCATCACTGGTTTCATCGCGAAGTCCCGCCGTGTCGCTGAAGATCACCGGCAATCCTTCGATATCAAGCATGACTTCGATGACGTCCCGCGTCGTGCCTGGTTGCGCTGAAACGATGGCTGCCTCCCGCCTCGCCAGAAAGTTGAGAAGGCTCGACTTGCCGGCATTGGGCGGACCTGCGATCACGACGCGTATGCCGTCCCGGATGGCCTCACCACGTGAAGCACTGCGGATTGCGTCGTCAATCTTAACAATCAGCCCGGAAAGCCGGTCACTGATTTCCGCTTGTGCCGCCTCGCTGACACCGGCCTCATCGACAAAATCGACAACTGCTTCGGCCCGCGCCCACAACGCCAGAATATCCTGCCGCCAGCTCTCGAACACTGCGCGCAATGCCGGACCTGATTGCTGCAAGGCTTGCCTGCGCTGTGCGTCGGTTCGCGCCATCAGGAGGTCGCCAAGTCCCTCGACTTCAATCAGGTCGAGCCGTCCATTGTGAAATGCCCGCAGCGTGTATTCGCCGGCCTCCGCTGAGCGCACGTCCGGGTATGCGCTGAAAGCACGGAACAGGGCATCGACTACTGCCCGGCTGCCGTGCACCTGGAACTCGGCGCTATCCTCGCCACTGAAGCTCGCCGGTGCTGGAAACCACAGCACAATTCCACGGTCGATCAGATCACCAGTCCGTTGATCGCGAATAGCCAAGAATGCCGCCCGGCGAGGCGCCGGAACTTTACCGCACAGTCCAAGCAATATCTGCTGCACAGAAGGACCACTGATCCGTATAACAGCGATACCAGCCGTTCCGGCACCCGAAGACAGCGCATATATCGTGTCTCTGGGCGTCATTACGGAATCGAATCGATACTATCCGAGGGCACCATGCCGGCAAATCTCCTGGGCCTTGAAACCAGCCCCTACCTCTTGCAGCATAAAGACAATCCCGTCCACTGGATGCCCTGGGGAGACGCGGCCTTTTCCCGGGCCAGGGCGGAGGATAGACCAATCCTACTCTCCATCGGCTACGCCGCCTGCCACTGGTGCCACGTCATGGCGCACGAGTCCTTCGAGGACGAAATGACAGCCGGCATCATGAATGCCGGTTTCATCAATGTGAAAGTTGATCGCGAGGAACGTCCCGATGTTGACCGCATTTACATGGATGCGCTTCATGCGCTTGGCGAACAGGGGGGCTGGCCGCTCACCATGTTTATTGCTCCCGATGGCCTGCCATTCTGGGGCGGTACCTATTTTCCGCCAGAGTCGCGCTATGGCCGGCCATCCTTCAACCATGTGCTCAACGAAATATCCCGCATCTGGAATCACGAGCGCCACAAGGTTGAAAGCAATGGCTCCGCTCTTAGACAGGCCCTGCAGGCCAGGCCCAAGCCAGCCGAACCTAACGAGCTCACCCTCGACACCATCGCCCACGCAGCCACACTAGTTGCAGGAGCCGTTGACCCGCAACTGGGAGGGCTGAAAGGCGAACCAAAATTTCCCCAGTCGCCGCTCTTCTCGTTTCTTTGGGAATCCGCAGCCCGCAATGCCCAGCCACAGGTGTGGAACGCGGTTACGACAACCCTCACCCGCATGTCGCAGGGCGGTATCTTTGACCATCTCGGCGGTGGACTTTCGCGCTACTCGGTCGATGCCCGCTGGCTCGCACCGCACTTTGAAAAAATGCTCTACGACAATGCCCAGTATGTCGACCTCCTGACCAGGGCCTGGGTTGCCACACAGGATCCATTGTTCCGCCAGCGAATCGATGAAAACATCGCCTTCGTAATCGGGAGTATGACCACCGCGGCCGGAGCCTTTGCGTCGAGTTACGACGCTGACTCTGAAGGCGAAGAAGGCAGATTCTACGTTTGGAGCAAATCCGAGATCGACAGCCTGCTCGGCGACAGCGCGCCCACTTTTCGCCAAGTCTATGATGTCACGGCCCAGGGCAACTGGGAGGGCCATACCATCCTCAATCGCCTGGCCCATCTCGATCTCCTCGATCCAGAAACCGAATCAACTCTCGCGGCCTGCCGGCAGAAACTCCTTGGTGCCCGTGCCCGCCGCGTACCTCCAGGTTATGACGACAAGGTCCTGACGGATTGGAACGGCCTCATGATCGAGGCCTTGGCCAACGCCGCCCTGGCCCTCCAGCGCAAGGACTGGCTGGCAGCAGCGGTTCATGCCTTCGACCGCATCGTCACGCTGTTATGGGATGGCGACAGTCTTCACCACGCCTGGCGTGCTGGACAAATCCGCGGACACGCCACCGCTGACGACTACGCCAACTTCATTGCCGCAGCGCTCGCCCTGCACGCAGCAGGAGGCGATCCTTCCTATCTCGATTGGGCCGGTAGGCTTGCCAAGAGTATGGCCGACACACACTGGGATGACGAGGGCGGCGGATACTACTTTGCATCCAGCCGCACCACCGATCTGATCATCCACCCCAAATCAGGCCACGACGACGCCACGCCAAATGCCAACGGCACAATGCTGCGGAACCTCGCAAGACTGGCCCACCTGACGGGAAAGCAGACATACCATGAGCAGGCCGAAGCCATCCTGCGGGCCTACAGCGCCCAGGCTCTGTCCAATCCCTTCGCCTGCCCGTCAATACTGCGGGGCGCCCTCATGCTCCTGGACCCCATCCAGGTCATCCTGACAGGCGAACAGACGCATGGCGGATGGTCACCACTCCTGTCCCGCTTCATCGCCTTGAACCGGCCCGAGGCCATCGTCGGCCACATCGCCGATGCCAGCCTTCTTCCTGAAGATCATCCGGCGCGCATGAAAACCGCGAGCTACGACCCTAGGCTCTACATTTGCCGTGGGCATACCTGTGCCGCGCCATGCCAGACGCCGGATGACGTTGACGCAGCCCTCAAGCTTCTGGGATTGACAGCTGCTTAGGCGTTCATCGAATCGAAGAATTCGCTGTTGCTCTTCGTCTGCCGGAACTTGTCGAGCAGGAATTCGATGGCATCGACCGTGCCCATCGGATTGAGAATGCGGCGCAACACGTAAGTCTTCTTGAGTTGGTCGGGTGGAACCAGCAATTCCTCTTTGCGCGTTCCGGATTTCAGAATGTCGAGCGACGGGAACACCCGCTTGTCAGCCACTTTGCGGTCAAGCACGATTTCCGAGTTGCCAGTCCCCTTAAACTCTTCGAAAATCACTTCGTCCATGCGGCTGCCGGTATCGATCAGCGCAGTCGCGATAATGGTCAGTGAACCGCCTTCTTCGATATTGCGCGCAGCACCAAAAAACCGCTTCGGCCGCTGCAGCGCGTTGGCGTCAACACCGCCGGTCTGCACCTTGCCGGATGACGGCACCACCGTGTTGTAGGCGCGGCCCAGCCGGGTAATCGAATCGAGCAGGATCACAACGTCGCGCCGGTGTTCAACCAGCCGCTTGGCTTTCTCGATGACCATTTCCGCCACTTGCACGTGCCGTGTCGCCGGCTCATCGAATGTCGAGGAGATCACCTCGCCTTTGACCGAGCGCTGCATGTCGGTCACTTCTTCGGGACGCTCATCAATCAGCAGCACGATCAGGTAGCATTCCGGATGATTGCTGGTGATCGAGTGGGCAATGTTCTGCAAAAGAACGGTCTTGCCGGTGCGGGGCGGCGCCACGATCAGTCCACGCTGGCCCTTGCCGAGCGGAGCGACCATGTTGATGACGCGTGCCGAAAGATCCTTGCGTGTCGGATCCTGGACTTCCATCTCCAGCCGTTCATCCGGATAGAGCGGCGTCAGATTATCGAAATGGACCTTGTGCTTGACCGCTTCCGGGTCTTCGAAATTGATCGTGTTGACCTTCAGCAGCGCAAAATAACGCTCGCCATCCTTGGGGCTGCGAATCTGTCCTTCGACCGTATCGCCGGTACGCAGATTGAACCGCCGGATTTGGCTGGGGCTCACGTAGATATCGTCTGGTCCGGCAAGATAATTGGCGTCGGGCGAGCGCAGGAAGCCGAAGCCATCCTGCAGTACTTCCACGACACCTTCGCCGACAATTTCGACATCATGCGAGGCGAGGCTCTTGAGAATGGCGAACATCAGCTCCTGCTTGCGGAGCGAACTGCCATTTTCGATCTGAAGCTCCTCGGCGATGGTCAGGAGTTCTGCCGGGGTCTTGCCCTTCAGGTCGTGTAATTTGATTTCTTTAAGTTCGAGAATGCTCATCTGTCTGTCTTGATAGGGTCCTGCTGCAGCGGCATGAAACCGTGGGCAGGAACATTGGAAAAGGAAGGACCAGGCAAAGCTGAAAGACCTGGCGAGGGGAGGGAGGCCGGGCCTGTCAATGACAGCCGACGCCCCTATCTAGCGATTCACCGGCAAATATACAAGCACCTGCGCAAAAGGAAAAGCCGGGAGACTTAAAATGGCTTCACAATCACCATGATGACGATGATGACCATCAAAACCGTCGGGACTTCGTTGAGTATCCGGTAAAACCGCTCGTCCTTCGGCCGCTCATCCCGACCGAACAGCATTGCATGTTTTTTGAGCACCGTGTGGTAGACCGATAATGCCACCACGGCCAGAACCTTGACGATCAGCCATCCCGGAAAATCACCGATCATCCAGATCAGCACCAGTCCGGCGATCCAGGCCACGGTCATGGCCGGCGCCATGATGACGCGGAGCAACTTCTCCTCCATCACCTTGAAGAGTTCGGAGGCTTCGCTCCCCGCCGCCACCTTGCAATGATAGACAAACAGCCGCGGCAAATAGAACAGACCCGCCATCCAGGCGATGACAGCCATCACATGCAGCGCTTTCACCCAGGGATAGAAATCAGCCATCATTTGCCCTGATCAACCGCACCACCTCCGCCAAGTGGTCTGGCGGCGTCTCCTGCCTGATGCCATGGCCAAGGTTGAAAATATGCCGTTCCATCGGCAAGTCCCGGAGAATCCGTGTAACACTTGCTTTCATCTGCACTCCCCCTGAGGCAAGCACAACCGGATCAAGATTACCCTGAACCACAACATGTTCGAGCAGGTTTTCCCGCGCCCAGTCCAGCGGCAACCCGGCTTCGACACTGACAGCATTTGGCCTGACCTTCCGCGCGATTGCCAGGTGTCCAGCCCCAGCGCCCCTCGCAAAAACGATAACCGGAACACCCGGACACCGTGCCCGGAAACGCTCCGCCAGCTGCTGCAACGGCTTCTGCACCCACGTTTCCTGCAGGTCCCATGGCAAGTCCCCCGCCCATGAATCGAAAATCTGCACAACCTCGGCTCCAGCTTTTGCCTGAGCCACGAGATAATCAACCGATTCGTCGATCAGCCGGGCGATGAGCGCGGAAAACCAGTCCGGCTGTTCCGCCGCGGCCTTCCGCGACAGAAGCCGTTCATCCGAGGATCCCCCTTCGATCATGTAGCTTGCCACGGTCCAGGGCGCACCACAGAAGCCGATAAGCGCCACATCGTGGTCAAGGTCGGCCTTCACCAGGCGAAGCGTATCGCAAACCTGCTCAACCTGCTGCGTTACCGCGATGGATTTCAGGGCTCTCACCCGGGAAAGATCCCGGACCACGCCCAGCACCGGGCCTTCTCCAACTGCAAAGGCCAGTTCCACCCCCATGGCGTGCGGCACAACGAGAATATCGGCAAACACAATTGCCGCATCGAGATCGAAACGCCGCAACGGTTGTAGCGTCACCTCGGCCGCGGCTTGCGGGTCATAGCAAAGATCGAGAAATCCCCCCTTCCTGTCCCTGACCGCGCGATATTCGGGGAGATAACGGCCAGCCTGCCTCATGAACCACACCGGCCGCCGCGAAGGCTTTTCACCGTTAAGAACCGCCAGAAGGGATTTCATGGGATACCAATCAAAGAAGGGATATATAGACTCTGACTCTTATTATGGAGGCTGGAAAACAAGGATTGTTAAGATTTCATTAACTAGTAAACAATTTTCCTGACATCCCACAGTCTTGGAATAAGCGTGACAATTATCCCTTCTCCAAAAAACCAATGCAAGCAGCGGGATACGAAAGCTCAGCGCAAATAATCCACAGCTTGCCCGATGTTCTCCACTCCCCTGAAATTATCCACACACTTCACAGCCTGGATAGTGCTGGCGAAAATCTGTAGATAATCGGACTGCAAAAGGGTTAAGAACTTTTGCACGCCATCATAGAACCAGCACTTTTCCACATTTCATTCAGGCTTCACCGGAAAACCCGTGTCCCGCTATTTTCACATGCATCTGATCTCGGACGCAACCGGTGAAACGCTCAACACCGTCGCCAGGGCAGCAACAGCACATTATGCCCAATACCAGCCCATCGAACACATCTATGCGCTGGTGCGCACCCCCAAGCAATTGCAGCGGGTGACCGCCGAAATCGAACGCCAGCCCGGTGTGGTCCTGTTTACCATTGTAGACACTGCTTTGCGCAAATTGCTCGAAGAGAAATGCCGCGAACTTTCCGTCCCCTGCATTTCCATTCTTGATCCGGTGATTGCCAGCCTGGCCACTTATCTGAATGCCGAATCCCAACCCCAAGTCGGGGGGCAGCACGCCCTCAACTCGGAATATTTCCGCCGCATCGACGCACTGAATTTCACCATGGCCCACGACGACGGCCAGCATCCCGAGGGTCTCGACAAGGCCGATGTGATCCTTGTCGGCATCAGCCGCACCTCGAAAACACCGACCAGCATCTACCTAGCCAATCGCGGCATCAAGACGGCCAACATGCCGATCGTGCCCGGCGTCGAGACACCGCCCGAATTGAGTGAAGCGGGCAATCCGCTGATCGTTGGCCTGGTGGCAACCCCCGAACGCATTGCCCAGATCCGCAAGCATCGCCTGTTGATGCTGAATGAGGGCCGCGAAACGGTTTACGTCGATCAACAGGCAATCACCGCCGAACTGATGACCATGCGAAAGCTCTGTCAGCGTCACAACTGGCCAACCATCGATGTGACCCGGCGCTCGATCGAGGAAACCGCCGCAGCCATCATCAACCTGCTGAACGAGCGCAACCAGAAGGTTTCTGGAGCCAATATATGACGCTCGTGCTTGCCTCAACCAGCCGCATCCGCCGCCAGCTTCTTGAACACGCCGGTCTTGCGATTAAAGTCACCAAACCCCAGGTTGATGAATCCGTTCTCAAGAAGCGCATGGCAACACTGCCACCAGAGAAACTGGCGCTCGAGCTTGCCAGCGCCAAGGCGCTTTCGATAGCTCCTGCGGATGCTGACGAGATCGTCATTGGCGCCGACCAGGTTCTGGCAATGCTTGGCGGCCATCTCGACAAGCCGCCAACAATCGCTGCGGCCCGTGATCAATTGCGTGGATTGCGCGGCAAAACGCACCGGCTGGTATCGGCAGTCGCCTGCGCCAGAAACGCTGCGATTGCCTGGTCCCACGTTGCGACGGCAGAACTCGACATGCGCAATTTCTCCGATGCCTACCTTGATGCCTACCTGCAACAGGTTGGATCAGAGGCCATCCGTTCCATCGGCGCCTACCAGTTGGAAGGCCTCGGCGCGCAGCTTTTCGATGCGGTTCGCGGCGACTACTTCACCATCCTGGGCCTGCCGCTTCTGCCTCTTCTCGAATTTCTACGGCAGGCAGGCAAGCTTCAGTCATGACAGGACCCGCGGCATGCGTTATCGGCTGGCCGATCAGGCATTCACGCTCGCCTCTAATTCACGGTTACTGGCTGAAGCGTTACGGGATCGCCGGAAACTATGGCAAAAAAGAAGTAACGCCCGATGAACTCCGCGGCTTTCTGCTTCACCTGCCGGAACAAGGTTATGTCGGCTGCAATGTCACCATGCCCCACAAGGAACAGACCTTTGCCGCCGTGAAGGTCACCGATGATCTCACCAGGCGTCTTGGCGTCGTGAACACAGTATTCCTGCGCAAGGGCGAAGTCTGCGGCATCAGCACCGATGGCGAAGGGTTTGTGCAAAACCTGACTCATGGCTGCCCGGGATTTTCACCCGCCGGCAAGCACTTTACCATTCTCGGTGCAGGAGGTGCTGCCCGCGCCATTGCCGGCACGCTGAAAGCGTGTGACGCCGGCAAATTGGCCATCCTCAACCGCACCCCGGAACGCGCCGAAATTCTCCGTCGCGATTTCGGCAATACGGTTGAAATTGTCGATTGGTCGAAACGCGAGGACATCATCGCAAACACCGATGTTCTGGTGAATGCGACATCGCTCGGCATGAAAGGCCAGCCGCCGCTTGCGATCGATCTCAGCCGGTTGTCACGCGATGCGCTGGTAACCGACATCGTCTATACTCCGCTGGAAACGCCATTGATTGTTGCGGCTCGCGCGCAGGGCAATCGCGCCGTGCCTGGCTTGGGCATGCTGCTCTATCAGGCTGTTCCTGGATTTGAGCTGTGGTTTGGCAGGAGACCCGAGGTCACGCGCGAACTTCATGATCTTATCGCCGCTGACATCGAGGGCAGATCGTGATTACCGTCGGCCTGACCGGCTCGATTGCCATGGGAAAATCCGAAACAGCAAGGATGTTCCGCGAAGAAGCTGTTCCGGTCTTTGACGCCGATCAATGCGTGGACCGTCTCTATGCGAGGGGTGGCGCAGCGGTCGAGGACGTCCGCGCCGCATTCCCTGCAGCCATTATAGACGGCGCAGTCGACCGGCAGTGTCTGAGCGAGATGTTGGCGCAAAATCCAAAGGCGTTCGCGACACTCGAAGCCATCGTTCATCCGCTTGTGCGCAAGGCGCAGGGCGACTTCCTCAAGCAATGCCGCGATGCCGGAGAGCCTCTTGCCGTTCTCGATATTCCGCTTCTTTTCGAGACTGGCAGGCAGGATGAGGTCGACGTGATTGTGGTGGTGTCGGCACCGGCGGAAATACAGCGCCAGCGCACCCTGGCCCGTCCTGGCATGACCGTGGAAAAACTTGAGATGATCCTTGCCCGCCAGATGCCGGATACTGAAAAACGAAGGCGCGCCGATGTGATCATCGATACCTCGCAGGGGATCGATTATGCGCATGGGCAAGTACGCGCCCTCGTTGAAAATCTCCGCAGAAAGGCCGCTGCAAACCATGCGTGAAATTGTGCTCGACACCGAAACCACCGGCCTCGATCCGGCTGACGGACATCGCATTGTGGAAATTGGCGCGGTCGAACTGATCAATCACATTCCCAGCGGCAAAACCTATCATGCCTATATCAATCCGGAGCGTGACATGCCGCCCGAGGCCGAAGCGGTGCATGGCCTGTCATCCGCCTTTCTGAAGGACAAGCCGGTCTTTGCAAAGATTGTGGCGGAGTTCATGGAATTCATCGCCGGGGCCCCACTGGTTATCCACAACGCCACCTTCGACATGAAATTCATCAATGCCGAGTTGGCGTTCCTGCACCAGCCGCCGCTGCCGCCCGAGCGCGTTGTCGACACGCTGATGATGGCGCGGCAGAAGCATCCCATGGGGCCAAACAGTCTCGACGCCCTGTGCAAGCGCTATGGCATCGACAACTCGAAGCGCGAAAAGCACGGAGCACTGCTGGACTCAAGCCTCCTGGCGGAAGTCTATCTCGAATTGATCGGCGGCCGTCAGGCGGCCCTTGGCCTTTCCGCAAGACAGCCTGCGCAAAGGACCATCATCGCCGTCGGCACCATGCGGCAACGGCCGCGCCCCCTGCCGCCCCGCCTCACCGAGGCCGAACTCCAGGCGCACGCGCTATTGGTCGGCGAGCTGGGAAGTGCAGCGCTATGGCTGAAAGTTCCGAAATAACTTAGGCCGTGGCCGAGCTCTGTGCCGCCATCCGCTTCTGATACATCGAAGCAAAATCAATCGGGTCGAGCATCAGCGGCGGAAAACCGCCATTGCGCGAAGCATCGGCCAGAATTTGCCGCGCAAATGGGAACAGCATGCGCGGGCATTCGATGAGAACCGCCGGGTGCAGCATGGCTTCGGGAAAATTCTCCAGCCGGAAAACCCCGGCATACTTGATTTCGGCGGCGAAGATCACCTTGCCCTCGACCGTGGCCTTGGCGTCGAGCAGAAGCTCGACCTCGAAATCCATCGGCGCCAGATTCTTGGCATTGACGTTGACCGCAACATTGATGTCGGGCTGCGTTTTCTGCGGCGCCAGCGAGGCCGGTGCATTCGGGTTCTCGAAGCTCAGATCCTTGAGGTACTGCCCGAGAATCCGCATGGCAGGCATGGCGCCGGGCGCCGGCTGTGGCACCTCAAGCGTCGGCATCGCCGCTTCCACCGGCCTTGGCTTGGCGCCACCATTTGCCGGTTTCGATACTGCCTTCTTGGCGGCAGGCTTGCTTGCTTTGGCCATGAACGTCTTGCCTCTTGAGTGCGATGAACCGAGCGATCGGAAAGATCGAGCGTTGCCTTACATGATGCGCCATCGGGCCGCAACAGGCACTACGGGAGCTTCTCCGGGGAAACCGGCGTGGCTGTCGTATCGCTCGCGATCTCGGTGGCCTCGCCTTCGATGACCACCACGCGGCCATAAGGACGCGGCTGCTGTGGCCCGGCCTGAGGCGTTGAAAACCCGGTGAAACGCGACAGCAAGAAAATCTGAACCGCAGGGATAAGGAGGAGCAGCCCCACTGCATCGCCGATGAACCCGGGAAGGATCAGCAGCAGGCCGGCAATCGAACCGAACAGGCCGCCGGAAAGTGAAGACCGGTTCAACACGTTACCCTGCATTTCCGCCTGCATGCGGCTCAACGAGCGAATCCCGAAATGCCGGATGACGGTGCCGCCGATAACTGCCGAAAGCACGATTTCGGCAAACACCGGCAATGCCCCAAACCGCGCTCCGGCGGCAATCAGCAGGAAAAGTTCCGCGACGCCGCCCAGGGTAATGATGCCGAAAATGCGCTGGAACACGTCCTGTCTCCCGGGCAGCTACCTGCCAAATATTCTTGATCTTTCAGTTCTTAGGCTGCACCACTATATAGGAACGAGCGTGCAGGCATCAAATTGCCGGAATTTCCGCGCGACAGTGCCTATACAGGATCAGCAGATGAATCAGGTTTTTGACCCACTCAACCTTTTTATTTTGGCGATTGCGGTTGTGATATTTTTCAAGCTGCGCTCGGTTCTTGGCCGCCGCACCGGCAATGAACGCCCGCCTGTCGACTTTACCTTGCCGAAGCGGGCTGAAAGCCGGTTTCCCGGCGAAAATCCGCCACCCGTTGGCGCCGAGGCACTTCCCAATGCCACAACCACGGCAGAACCGCCCGCACCGGTTTGGACGGGCTACGCCGCAGCGGGTTCTTCGCTTGCCCAGAATCTTGAAAAGATTGTCGAGGCCGATAGCAGATTTGCCCCGCACGCCTTCCTTGAAGGCGCCAAACTTGCCTATGAAATGATTGTCACCGCATTTGCCCAGGGCGATAGGTCGGGCTTGAAGAACCTTGTCTCCAAGGAGGTCTTCGAAGGATTCGCCGGCGCCATCGATGCGCGTGACAAGGCCGAAGAAAAAATGGACTCGCGTTTTGTCGGTATCCAGAAGGCCGAAATTCTCTCGGCTGAACTAGTCGGCAAACGCATTCAGATTACGGTCAAGTTCATTAGCGAGCTGATTTCAGCAACCCTCAACCGCGCCGGCGAGGTCATCGAGGGCGATCTGAAGGAAATCCGCAAGATTACCGATGTATGGACTTTCGAGCGTGACGCCACGTCCCGTGACCCAAACTGGAAGTTGGTCGCCACTGAAGACCAGATGTAGCTCGATCATCCGGTCTCTGGGTCTTGGCGCTCTTCTTGTCATGCTTGGCATCATGACTGCCGCGGCCGACGTGCTGCAGCCGGTCCCCTTCGCCAGCCTCAAGGGCTGGCAGGAGGATGACCACGCGGCGGCTCTTGCGGCTTTCCGGCGGTCATGCCGGGAAATCATCGCGGAGGGCATGGCGTTTGACCGCGGCGTTGCCTTTGGCGGCAGCCGCTCCGATTGGCTGGGTGTTTGCGAAAGCGCAGCGCGCGCTAAAGATGCCCGGAGGTTTTTCGAACGCGAATTCGCGGCCTTCGCCGTCAACGATCCGGATCGGCCCCAGGGTCTGTTCACCGGCTATTATGAACCTGAAGCACAGGGCAGCCTGCGCAGAACGGCGGAATTTTCTGTTCCGATCTATGCAAGGCCCGCCGATCTCATTAGCTTCGATCCGGTTGAAGAACAAGCGACAGGCCTCAAATACGGCAGGCGCGTGGGCGGCAAGCCAATGTCCTATTTCACCCGCAAGGAGATCGAAGAGGGAGCTCTTGCCGGGAGAGGCCTTGAGATCGCCTGGGTCAGGGACTGGGCCGATGCGTTTTTCATCCAGGTCCAGGGTTCGGGACGTATCCGCCTCCCCGATGGCGCAAGCATGCGGCTCGCCTATGCTGCCAAATCGGGTCAGCCCTATACCGGCATAGGCCGGACGCTGGTGGAGCGGGGTGTGCTCACCGAAGATGACATGTCGATGCAGTCATTGCGCCACTGGATGAAGGCTAATCCCGAAGCCGCCCGCGAACTCATGTGGCAGAACCGTTCGTTTGTTTTCTTTCGCAAGGTTCAAGTCGAGGACGAAACGCTGGGCGCACCCGGCGCGCAGAAAGTCCAGCTAACGCCTGAGCGCAGCATTGCCATTGATCGCAGTCTCTGGATGTTTGGCATGCCGGTATGGCTGGAGGCCCAGGTCCCTTCGGGCCGGGACGCGAGCCTCGAAACCTTCCATCGTCTGCTCATCGCCCAGGATACCGGCACGGCGATCACCGGATATGCGCGAGGCGATGTCTATTGGGGCTGGGGTGACGCAGCAGCGCTCACCGCCGGACATATGAAAAGCCCGGGCCGCATGGTCGTGCTGCTGCCGAAGCAGCTCGCGGCGCGGATCGTCAAACCGCAATGACCCACAAGTTTCCGCAGCTTCCCGATTTCGACCTGTGGACCGAAGTCATTCATGGCGTGAAGCCACTGGGCCGCCATGCCTTGAAGAAAACCTTGCCACCCCTGCATGGTGTCTCCGCCGCCAAGCCACAGCGGACAGCAACGCCTCCCGCCGTGCCAGCCAAGCGTCCGGCCCGTGCCTCGCCACCGCCGCTCAGCACCTTTGATCGCCGCACCGGGCAAAAACTTCAGCGTGGCCAGGCCGATATTGACGCCCGCATCGACCTGCACGGCAGCGGCGTGGAAATCGCCCGCGTGCGGCTGATGGAGTTCATCAATCGCTGCCACGCATCGGGCGCCAGATTGGTGCTGGTCATCACCGGAAAAGGCGCTTCGCCGTTTTCTGGCCACACCCTGCACGGGCGCACCCACTATCATGCACCAGAGCGCGAGGGAAAGCTCCGCCAGCGCGTTCCCGAATGGTTGGCCGAGCCGGAGTTCCGCCATCGTGTCGTGGGCTTCCAGCCGGCACACCCCAAACACGGTGGCGGTGGCGCCATCTATGTGAGATTGCGCCGCAACCGGGCTTTCGAGCCATGACACCGTTTGGCGAGCGCATGCGCCGCCTGAGGGCCGAGCGCGGAGTGACACTGAAGCAGATGGCGGCGGCCATCGGGGTGTCGCCTGCCTACTTGTCGGCTCTGGAACATGGCAAGCGTGGCCGGCCCGGCTGGCATCTCATCCAGCGCACCATCGCCTTTTTCAACATTATCTGGGACGAGGCTGAGGAGGTGGTGCGCCTTGCTCGCATCTCGCATCCCAGGATCACCATTGACACATCCGGCCTCAACCCCCGCGCCACTGAACTCGCCAATCGCCTGGCCGATGCCATCGTTCATCTCGACCACGACGGCATCGAGGCATTACTGGCGACGTTGAACGAGCGCGACAACGGCAAGCGCAAAGGCAGGACGTAATCAGGCCTTCTTTACTGAGAAAATCTTAGGATTTTTAGGGTAAGACCCGCTCCCTGATCAGGATGGGGAAATCACGATATGTACAGCGAAAACCGCCCCTGGGGCGCCTTTCACGTGCTTGATGAGCAGCAGGGCTTCAAGGTCAAGCGCATCAGCGTCATTCCAGGCGGGCGTCTTTCACTGCAAAGCCACAAGCACCGCGGCGAGCACTGGACCGTTGTTAACGGCCTCGCAACCGTAACCGTGGGCGACAAGGTCATGAAACTGTCACGCTCCGAGGCTGTCGACATTCCTCTGGGCGAAAAGCATCGTCTTGAAAACCTCGGTAGTGAACTTGTCGAAATCATCGAAGTCCAGTTCGGCGACTACCTGGGCGAGGACGACATCATCCGCTACGACGACGTTTACAACCGCTCCTGATTTCAGGTCTTACGGCCTCTCCCATTTGCCGCTCTTTTCCGAGCGGAAATAGGCATCGATGATCCGCATGTTCATGATGGCGTCATCGACGCCCCATACAAGCTTTTCCTTGCCGCGCACCACCCGCCCGAAAGCCTCTGCCTGAAGCTGGTACTGGTCGGCAACGGGAAGTTCATGCCACTTGCCAACATTCATGTTCATGCCTTGCACAAAATAACGGTTTGGCATGTCGGGCGGCGCGTTGAACGGGATCTCGATCTCGATTCGTCCCTTGGTGCCGACGATATGGGCGCGCTGGTAGGGCGCTGACTGCGTCGAGATGCTGAATGAAAGATGCCTGCCCTTGCCAAAGTCTGCGAGTCCCCCCGCCGTGCGATCGGTCTTGAAGGTGGGATCGCGGTCGAACGTCGCCGTCACGCGAAGCGGATCGGCGCCGAAGATGAAGCGCGAAACGGTGATCGGATAGCAGCCGATGTCGAGCAGGCCGCCGCCGCCGATCTTGGCCATGTTGCGGACGTTCTTCGGGTCGGCATTGTAATATGAGAAAAACACCTGGATGGCGCGCAGCTCGCCGATCTTTCCCGCCTGCACCAGCTTCCGCGCTGCGATCCATTGCGGATTGTGGCGTACCATGAAGGCTTCGGCGATGATGATGCCTTTGGGTGCCTTCTTGAGCTGCAAGGCTTCCTTGGCGGTGATCGCGATGGGCTTTTCGCACAGGACATGCTTCCCGGCCCGGGCTGCGGCAAGCGTCAGCGGGACATGCAGGTGGTTGGGCAGCGGATTGTAGACCGCCTCGATTTCCGGATCAGCCAGCATCTCCTCATAGGAACTGTAGGCCTTGGCGATGCCGAGCGCCTTGGCCCACTTCTTCGCCGTCTTCGAATCGCGTGACGATATCGCCGCGACTTCGAGTTGCTTGCTTTTCAGCATGCCGGGAATGACCTTGGCCACGCCGATATTGGCCGTTGAAATGATGCCCCACTTGACCGGTTTCATGATTGCCTCCTGATATGCCTGACGATTTGTAGCGTCTCGCCGTATCGGCGCAACGTCAAAGGTGGGCAAAGCCGGCGGATGCTTCGAAATAGGCCCTGGTGATTGCCCGGGGATGGGCGGGGTTGTCGGGTCTTCCGGTCAGCGCATAGCGCAGCCACAAGCCGTCTATCATCGCGCCTATGCCTTCGGCCAGGTCCGCCGAGCGCTCGCGATCCATGAGTTTGACAAGTTCCGCCATCAGGTTGGCGTGCAGCCGCCGGTGATAGAGCCTGAGCAGGCGTTTCAGCCGGTCCGATTGCCGGGCATTGCCGTAAAGCGCCAGCCAGGCACTGAACACCTGCTCGTCGAACTGCTTGTCGCTGAACGAGGCATGGATGATGGCATTGATGCGTTCGCGCGGACTCGCCGCATGCTTCTGCCGGTCGACGGTGTCACGGCGCAGTTCCGCCAGCATTTCCCAGATGGTGGCAAACAGAAGCTCGTCTTTGTCGGCAAAGTAGTGATGCACGATGCCGGAGGAAACGCCGGCGGTGTGGGCAATGCGCGCCACGGTGGCTCGAGCAAATCCATGCTGATGAATCGTGGCAATGGCCGCCTGCACCAGTTGCTTGCGCCGGATCGCCTTCATCCCGACTTTTGGCATCGAAAACCCCTTTGCGGAAAGCTAGTTCTTTATTGGATGACCGTCCAACAAAAAACTTGCCCGCTGGGCTTGAAGCACGGTATTGAAGGGCCATCGGCCGCGGGCGTCCATCAAACGAGACCTCCCCGGCGCCAACAGGGAGAAGACGCGTGACTTTTACATTCAGGAATTTTGCAATTGCCATGGTGGCTGGCGTGAGCTTGATGACGGTGGCCTCACCGGCATTTGCAGGCGATGCGGAAACTTGCAAGGCAGTCCGTTTTGCCGATGTGGGCTGGACCGACATCCAGGTGACGACCGGCGTCGCTCAGGTGATTTTCGAGGCACTGGGTTATGCGCCCGAGGTCAAGACACTGTCCGTGCCGGTGACCTTAGCCTCGCTCAAGAACAAGGATATTGACGTGTTCCTCGGCAACTGGATGCCGAGCATGACCGCCGACATCCAGGCCTATCTCGATGACAAGTCCGTCGAGCAGCTTTCGACCAATCTCGAAGGCGCAGGTTACGGCCTCGTGGTCCCGCAATACGTGGCCGACGCCGGTATCAAGAGTCTGGCTGACCTTAGCGCCAACAAGGACAAGTTCAACGGCAAGATCTATGGCATCGAAGCCGGCAATGACGGCAACCGCATCATCGGTGAAATGATCGCCAATCCGGAAAACAAGCTTGAGGGTTACGAACTGGTCGAAAGCTCGGAGGCAGGCATGCTCACCGAAGCCGAGAAGGCCATGAAGAACAATGAATGGATCATCTTCCTCGGCTGGACGCCGCATCCGGTGATGGGCGAGATGAAGATCCATTATCTCGATGGCATGGGCGCTTCGGGCTTTGGCGCAGCCACAGTGCTGACCAATGTGCGCGCCGGTTATGCTGGCGAATGCCCCAACGCCGGCAAGCTCCTTTCCAATCTCAAGTTCAATCTCGAGATGGAAGGCAAGATGATGGACCCGGTGCTGAAGGACGGTGCCGATCCCAAGGAAACCGCCAAGGCCTGGCTGAAGGCCAATCCGGAGTCCGCCAAGCCCTGGCTTGATGGTGTTACCACCTTCGATGGCGGCGATGCGGCCGCAGCCGTCGCAGCAGCCCTCGCCGGCTGATTTACAAGTTGGTGTGAGAACGGCTGCAACCCATTGTGGCCGTTCTTTTATGGGTTGAGGTCAAGCCTAATTCCAGTCCTCGCTTGCACATAGTTGCGAAGCTCGGCGGCCGCTTGATCGGCGCTAACTCCTCCCGCCGCAACGCCGTTGCGCAGCCAAAGTCCGTCAATGAGCGATGAAATGCCCAAGGCGATTGACTCCACATCGGATTTGGAAACTACCTCGCGCAAGGCACTCTTCAGATTTGAGTCCATACGGCTGTGGATTACCCGCTGAATGCGCGCTAATGCCGGTTCGCGCGGAAGCTCGGCGCAAAGCGAAAGCCACGCCTGACATACCAAAGGCTGGAAGAATTTCGGATCAAAATTGGGAGCAATGACGGCTTCGAGCCGCTCCTTCGCCGACCGTGACTTTTCCATGCGCGCCACTACCACGCCTCGCAAAGCGGCGTTCGCCTCGCGCATCACCTGTTCGAACAGTTCCTGCTTGTTCGCAAAGTAGTGGAGCACGATGCCCTTCGACGCGCCCGCCCTCGCCGCCACCTTTTCCAGTGTGGCCCCCGCAAGTCCCTCTGTCTGAAGCACATCAAATGCAGCGCGCCGAAGTTCCTTGCGCCGAATCTCGCTGATTGGAGTGAGTTTCATGACGACAGCTTGACAGGGTAATCCAACTGGTGCAACAATTGACCAATTGGATAATAAAATAGTCAGAAGGTCAATAAAGGGAGATCCTGATGCGGAAGTTGCTTCTCGGCGCAGCGTTACTGGGACTGATGGCCTCAGGCGCCACGGCTGCTGATCCTGAACAATGCGTGAAGGTCAGGATGGCAGAACCGGGCTGGAATGATCTCGCGTTCACTACCGGCGTAGCGATGGTGTTGCTGGATGGCCTAGGTTATTCGCCGCAAAGTTCGAATTTGAGCATTGAGGTGATTTACCAGAGCCTAAAGAACAACGACCTTGATGTGTTTCTCGGTTACTGGGACCCGGCAATGGTGATCTATTTCAAGCCCTACAATGAAGAGGGCTCGGTCGAAACTGTTGGAGTAAATCTGACAGGCGCGAAATACACCTTTGCCGTCCCCACCTATACGTGGGAGGCCGGCGTCAAGGATTTCGCGGACCTTCACAACTTCGCCGGCAAGTTCGAGAAAAAATTGTATGGGATCGAAGCAGGCTCAAACCAGTTGATGTTCGATGCGATTGCGGACAAGGACTTGAAGCTCGAGGGTTGGGAAGTGGTCGAGTCAAGCGAAGCCGGAATGCTGACGGAGGTGGAACGCAAGGCTAAGAACAAGGAGTTCATCGTGTTCCAGGGATGGGCACCTCATCCTATGAACGTCATGCTCGATTTCAAGTATCTGACTGGCGGCGATAAATTCTATGGCCCCGATTTCGGTGCATCGACGGTTTCGACGCAGGTCAGGAAGGGCTATTTGAACGAGTGTCCGAATGTTGCGAAGCTTCTTAAGAATCTGGCCTTCGATATCGATTTCGAAAACAAGGGAATGGGCCATTTAATCAACGACAGCATGAAACAGGAAGACGCTGCTCTTACCATGATCAAGAAGGAGCCGCAGCGCCTTGAAGCATGGCTTGCAGACGTGGAAACCCTTGACGGCCAGCCGGGACTTGCAGCCGTGAAGGCCAAGCTTGGCCTCTGACGTTAAACGGCAAGACGCCTGGAACAGCCGAAAAAGGTTTTTGCAGGCGGCAACTGGCGAACGTGTGGCTTTTGTCGGGAGTGGAGAAAGCCGGCCGTCAGCCGTTTTTCTCCATGGCTTTAGCGATACCAGCCGCAGTTTCTCGCTGATTGAGCGCTTCCTGCCGGAGCTCAGGTTTATTGCCCCGGATCTTCCGGGCCACGGCGCAAGTGACATGCCGTTGGGAGGTTTCAAACTCGACTATCTCGCTTCCATGCTTGCTGAGTTCATTTTGGGCATCTCACGCGAACCGCCGTTGATCGTCGGACATTCATTGGGCGCAATCCTGGCCATCCGCCTGGTGGCGCGGCGGCCCGGCATCGCGCGCGCGGCAATACTTATTTCGCCATCGCTGAGACCGGGAGGCGGCAGCAGACTCGCCAGCTGGATCGACGAGCTTTCTGGTCCCCCAAGCCCTGCTGATCCATTCTTTGACTACTGGCTTGAAACGTCCAAGCCCGTGGATAGCCATTTCTTGAATCGAGTCCGGGCCGAGGCCGCTGCGCTGGAACCAGCGGCCTGGCGCGATATCTTTCAGGAATTGCGCCAAACCGACCTGACGGAAGACGCCTCACTCATCGATTGCCCCATTGTCACTATTTCCGGCAGCCGTGACGAGCTGTTCGATGACAGCCATCAACAACTGGCCACCGCACTGCTCCGGCCCATTGCGCATTTCCAGATGGAGGGCCTAGGCCACAACCCCCATTGGGAAGCATCTAAGAGAGTCGCAGATCTCGTGAAAAAGTTCGCAGAGTTACAAGACTTGCAACCCGTCCGTTCATAGTCATTGCTTATAAAATTTGGCGCTGTAAGGAGAGTGCGTGTACCCGGGCCGTGGCATTTCAGTTTGACCTACCGCCCCGCCTGATTGCTGTCGCCATGCGATGAGCAACAGGCGGGGCTTGACAGTCCTTGCGCGGTCAGCGGAAGCTGGTTTTGGCCGTGGGGAAAAGTCCGGAGAGATTTCGGGCCATTCGCGTGTGAGTTGGGACAACTGCAATCCGCATCTTATGGGGAGATGGATTCATGCCATTTGACGAACGTTTCCAGTCCCTGTTCAAGCTGACCGCCAAGACGCCGATCAGCGTGTTTACCCAAACCATGCACTCAGGCGAGTCCCCAAAGCCGGTGAACGATCCGAAGCAGGCCAACAAGGCCTGGCAACTCGACCAGAAGACATATACCCAGATCAAGGGCGGCTTCTGTGTTGGCGCATCGCTCGACTGGCTGCGCAAGGTGGTGCAGTCCGATTATCGCGTCGACATGCCTGACTATGCTCAGCGCGGTATCGCCGCGGGGACCGAGCAGAATTATCACAAGGTCGATCACCTCAAGCAGTCTCGCGTCACCCGCATGACCGGCGTTCACCAGCAGCACAATGCCGGATTGAAAGACACATTCACAGAAGCGAAGCTCAATCCGCTTCACGAAAAGCATGCAGCGCTTACCGCTAGTTCAAACGATGTGATCCCGGCGTTGAGCCAGGCAAAAGCGCAATTGTGGGATGATTTCATGGCTTGGGTCGTCGCCAATGGCGGTACGCGCAAGGGAACGACCTATGACTTCATGCCAAGCAACGGCCAAATCTTGGAAATGCACAACGAGAAGGCCGAGCAATATCAAGAGGCCTGCAAGAAGCTGAAGGAAGCCGCAGATGCCGAGCGGGCAAAAATCCACGGCGAAATTCAAACGGCGGCCGACAGTCTCTCGAGCCTCGCCGCTGCCTGGAATTCCACTTCCAATTCGGGAAAGCGCGAACAGATCTGGAAGGAATTTACCGGGAAGCTCGACAAGGGCCTGGCAAAGAAGCGGCGATTTTCCGGAACAGTACCGGTGGCGAGCAGCGGTGCCTCCACCTTCCGCAATCTCGCCGAGTTTCTCAATGATGCACTGTCATCGCAGCACTTCTCCAAGGGCCGCGGCATGCTTCTCGAATTCACTTTCAATCCGCCGCCCGGCCATGCCGTTGCCCTTCATCGCGACGCCAACGGTATTATCTTTCTCTTTGACCCGAATCTTGGTGTCTACATGTTCAAGGAGCCGTCCTTGCTCATGCGCGCCCTCGTCGTGCTGATCAATCTGGGCTACCTCAACGACCGGCCGGGCAGCGCGATTTGCGGCCTCGGAACCGGCCACACCTGGCAGATCTTTGGCAGGGCGAATGACGTGGCCGAAAGGAAGGGCGGCATTCTGTCGCCTGAACAGTCCGTTAGGGAATTCGAAGACGCCATTGAGATGATCAGATGGGCGGATCAAGTCCGCGCTGAAATCGCGGCAGAGCAGAAGGTGGAACTGGAAGCCGCGCTGAAGGCCGCCAATCAGCTATACCTGCGGTTCGACGGCAGCAAGACACCCGAAAACCAGCGCACCTGGGTGGAGGCGCATAATGAAGCGACACGCGTATTCCGGGAAATAAGCGGCGCTAGTCTGCAGCAGGCGCAGGCGGCCTATCAGAGATTTACCGGCAACACCATCACCATTGGTTGAATGATTGGCTCCAGCCTTGAACATAGGTCATATTTGCCCATGCAGCCCGCATCGCTTCTTGGCTGCACAGGTTCAGTTGAAGAGTTTGATATCCGCGGGAGGGGCTGATGGATCCGGTTTCTAAATTTCTGGCGTCGTGGAAGATACCTGTCGGCAAATGGGGCAAGGCGGTGATCGATTTCATCGTCACCTATTTCCAGTGGCTTTTCGATGCCATCAAATATTCCCTCAACACGGTGGTCGAAGGCACCACCTTCCTCCTGCTCCAGGTGCCTCCCGTCATGCTTGCCGTGGCGCTGGCGCTCTTCGCCTACTGGTTGCAGCGTTCGCGCAACCTGTCGATCGCAGTATTGATTGGCCTTCTCTTCATCATCAATCAGGGCCTGTGGAAGGAAACCATCCAGACCCTGGTTCTGGTGGTCGGCGCCACCGCGCTGTCGATGGCCATGGGTGTACCGCTGGGCATCTGGGCCGCCCACAAGCCGAAGGTCTGGCAGGCCATGCAGCCCATCCTCGACCTCATGCAGACCATGCCGACATTCGTGTATCTCATTCCCATTCTCATCCTCTTCGGCTTGGGTGCTGCGCCCGCACTCATCGTCACCATCATCTTCGCCCTGCCGGCACCCGTGCGCATGACTTACCTGGGCCGGACGTCGATCCCCAAGCCCATGCTTGAGGCGGGCGAATCCTTCGGCGCCACCAAGCGTCAGCTGCTATGGAAGGTCGAACTGCCCGCCGCACTTCCCTCGATCATGGCCGGGCTGACTCAATGCATCATGCTGTCGCTTTCCATGGTGGTCTTCGCCACCCTGATCGGCGCCCCCAGTCTCGGCAATCCGGTCAACAAGGCGCTCGCCAACCGCAATATCCCGTTGGGCATTGAGGCGGGGCTCGCCATTGTCGTTCTCGCCATTATCCTTGACCGTGTCCTCGCGGTGAAATCGGGAGCCAAAAAATGAACGTCGCCGTAGAATTCAAGAACGTCGACATCATCTTCGGCGAGAACACGGCCGAAGCCCTCGGCATGGCCCGTTCCGGTGCTGCGCGCGGCGATATCCTTGCCAAGACCGGAGCTGTGCTTGGTGCGACAGGCGCGAGTCTTGTCGTCAACGAGGGCGAGATTTCGGTGCTGATGGGCCTTTCGGGCTCCGGCAAGTCCACCCTGCTGCGGGCCGTGAACGGCTTGAACAAGGTAACCGGCGGAGAGGTGCTGGTGAAGGATGGCGCGCGCATGGTCGATGTCGCGTCCTGCAACGAGGCAACGCTGCGCCACATCCGCCAGAAGCAGGTCGCCATGGTGTTCCAGCAGTTTGCCCTGCTGCCCTGGCGTACCGTGCGCGAGAATGCCGGATTGGGACTTGAACTGGCGGGCATACCCGAGGCCGAACGCCGGACCAAGGTTGACCAGCAATTGCAGCTCGTTGGCCTTGACCAGTGGGCCAACAAATATGTGCACGAACTGTCAGGCGGCATGCAGCAGCGCGTCGGCCTCGCCCGCGCCTTCGCCACAGATGCGCCCATCCTTCTTATGGACGAGCCTTTTTCAGCACTCGATCCGCTGATCCGCACCAAGCTGCAGGATGAACTGCTGCAATTGCAGAAGTCGATCAAGAAAACCATCGTGTTCGTCAGCCACGATCTCGAAGAAGCCCTCAAGATCGGCAACCGCATCACCATCATGGAGGGTGGCCGCATCGTGCAATCGGGACCGGCCGAGGATATCGTGCTCCGCCCCGCCAATGACTACGTGCGCGAATTCATTGCCAACGTAAATCCGCTTTCGGTGCTCACCGCCTGGAATGTCATGCGCGGCATTCATGAGCTGGAGCCCGCCGGCGAAGGCTGGGTTTGGCTGGACAAGCGCAAGACCACCCGCTTCAAGCTCGACAAGGACCAGAAGGTCATCGCCGCCGAGCGTGACAAGAAGAAGGCCACCTGGGTGACCTGCGCCGATGTCGAGATCCCGGTGCCGCCGGATACCCGCCCGGTTTATTGGGCGAGGCCCGGCACCACGCTGAAGGTCGTGATGCTCGCGATCCACAATGCCGACGTTGCGCCGGTGGCGATATTCGACGACAATGACCGGTTCGTCGGCGCTGTCGGCGTGCGCAACGTGCTGCAGGCCATCCTCAAGCGTTCAGACTGAGAAGGCTTCGCCTACGCCAAGTGGCGCTATGCCAAGATGCGCCGCAATCGTCTGGCCGATATCGGCGAAGCATCGCCTGTGCCCGGCACTCCCCGGAATGATGCCTCTACGATAGCACAGGATCGGTATCTGCTCGCGGGTGTGATCGGTGCCCCGCCAGGTGGGGTCATTGCCGTGATCGGCGGTGAGCACCAGCAGGTCGCCATCCCTCAATGTGCCAAAGACCTGTGGCAGCATGGCATCGTAATCTTCCAGCGCCTTGCCATAGCCAACCGGATCGCGCCGGTGGCCGAAATTCGTGTCGAAGTCGACAAAATTGGTCATCACAAATCCACCATCCGCAACAGCGGCGATGGCCTTGAGCGATGCAGCCATGAGGGCGGGATGACCCGAGGCCTTGATCTCCTTGCCGGTGCCGGAATGCGCAAAGATATCGCCGATCTTGCCGATCGAGAAAATCTCGCGGCCCTCTAGCGTCAGGCAATCGAGCAGCGTCGGCGTTGGCGGCAGCACCGCGTAATCCTTGCGGTGTCCGGTGCGGGCGAAATCCTTTCGCGTTGCGCCAAGAAAAGGTCTGGCAATCACCCGGCCGATATTCATCGGGAAGGAAAGTTCGCGCGCCACCTTGCAGACGTCATAGAGCCGCTGCAATCCGAAGTGTTCCTCATGCGCCGCGATCTGGATGACGCTGTCCGCACTGGTATAAATGATGGGCTTGCTAGTGGCGATGTGTTCTTCGCCGTAGTCTTCGATGACTTCGATTCCAGATGCATGGCGGAGCGCCAGCAATCCCGGCAAATGGCATTGCGCGATCAGGCTGTCGATGAAATCCTGCGGGAAAGCAGGGATCGTGTGTGGGAAATACCCCCAGTTGAACTTGAGCGGTGCTCCGGCGATCTCCCAATGTCCGGTAATCGTGTCCTTGCCCTGGGAAACCTCCGAGGCATGGCCATGGCGTCCGATGATTGCCGTTTCAGGCAAGGGGTTTCGCCCTGATGCACCCTTTGCCGCCAGTCCGAGACCAAGCGATGCCATGTGTGGAACATTGAGGGCCATGTGATCGCAGATATGGCCAAGCGTGTTTGCCCCCTCATCGCCGAACTGATCCGCATCGGCTGCGCCACCGATGCCGAAGGAATCGAGGATGAAAACAAACGCCCGGCTCATTATTCGGAAGGGCCTATCCGCTGGATCACCGCTGGGCCGCGGCGAGGCGCGGCGCCAAACTCATAGGCTTTGGCAACGATCGCCGCTGCCCGGTCGAACGATGCCTCATCGCGCGCATGGATCATGGCGATGGCTTCGCCCTTGGCAAGCTGCTGGCCCTTTCCGGCAAGGGCTGTGAGGCCCACGGCATGATCGATCTTGTCGCTCGCCACCCGCCGCCCGCCGCCCAGTTCGATCACCGCAAGGCCAAGATTGCGCGTGGCTATACGCGCGACCTTTCCGGCCTTCTTTGCAAGGATAGGCCGCACGATGGGGGCTTGCGGCAAATAAGCGGAGGCTTTCTCCATGAAATTGGCAGGTCCGCCCAACGCCGCAACCATGCGCTGGAAGCGCTCTGCCGCTTCGCCTTTCGCCAGGCTCTTCTCCAGCATGATCCTTGCGGCGTCAGTGTTCTTCGCGCGCTTTGCCAGCACCAGCAATTCCCCGCCAAGGGCCAGCGTCACCTCATGCAGGCGCGGGTCGCGATGTGTTCCGGTGAGATAGTCGACGGCATTCTGCACTTCAACCGCATTGCCGGCACAGGATGCCAGCGGTTCGTCCATGTCGGTGATGAGTGCTGACGTCTTCAGCCCTGCGCCGTTGGCAACATTGACCAGGCTTTTCGCAAGGACCACAGCATCCTTCCGGCTTGCCATGAAGGCACCGGATCCGGTTTTGACGTCGAGCACGAGATATTCGAGGCCGGCGGCAAGTTTCTTGGAAAGGATGGAAGCAGTGATGAGCGGCACTGATTCAACCGTCGCCGTCACGTCGCGGATGCCATAGAGCCGCTTGTCGGCGGGTGCCAAGTCCGCGGTTTGCCCGATGATGGCGGCACCTGTGCCTTTCACCACCTTGCGGAGCAGTGCCAGATCAGGCTGGGTGGCGTAACCGGGAATGGAATCGAGCTTGTCGAGCGTGCCGCCCGTGTGGCCAAGGCCGCGTCCCGAAATCATCGGCACATAGCAGCCGCAGGCCGCCAGCATCGGCGCCAGCATGAGGGAAACATTGTCGCCAATGCCGCCGGTCGAGTGTTTGTCGACAACGGGTCCCGGCAAATCCCACCTTAGCACCGAGCCTGAATCCCGCATGGCGAGCGTCAGCCCCACCGCTTCCTCTGCCCGCATGCCCTTGAAGAACACCGCCATGGCGAAGGCCGCAACCTGTCCTTCCGAAATCGTGCCCGCTGTGAGCCCGGCAATGAACTCGCGCACGTCCTCGCGGGAAAGTGGCAGTCCGTCGCGTTTGCGCCGGATGATTTCCTGCGGCAGCATGTCAGGAATCCTGGAAGAAACGGATCAGCAGCCGCTTCATGTTGAGTGCCGCCTTGGCGCCCTCGCGTTTGGTTTCTTCGTGACTGGGGGAAGCGCCCTCGATGCCTGCCGCAAGATTGGTGATCACTGAAAGCCCTGCCACCTTGAGGCCGAAGCGCCGTGCCAGAATGCACTCAGGCACCGTCGACATGCCAACCGCCGTTCCACCCAGGATCTGGAACATGCGGATTTCCGCGGGCGTCTCGAAGCTCGGCCCCGAATACCACACATAGACACCCTGGTTGAGCGCCACGTCCTCGGCCTTTGCCGCTGCCAGCAGCCGTTGCCGCAGCGCGGGATCGTAGGCATTGGTCATCGGCACGAAGTTTTCATCGCCATGCTGCCCGATCAATGGGTTCATCCCGGCGTAGTTGATATGATCGGTGATCATCATGATCGAACCCGGCCGCATCCTGGGGTCAAGCGAACCGGCCGCATTGGTGAGGATCAGCGTTTCGACGCCGGCGTCCTTCAGCTGTTCGATGACGGGTCGCATGACGGCGGCATTGCCGCTTTCATAAGGATGTGCCCGGCCCGCCAGCACCGCTACATCCTTGCCGGCCAGCCTTCCGGCAATAAGCTGTCCGGCATGGCCCGAGATCTTTGGCTCTGGAAAACCGGGAAGCTCGCCATAGGGAATGCGCAACGGACCTTCGACCGCCGCCGCCACATCGCCGAGGCTGGAGCCGAGCATGATGGCAGTCTTGGGTGCGCGGCCGTCAAGGCGCTTTGCAAGTTCATTCATTTGAGGTGTTCCGGTCCAAAGGAAGACGGGAGCAACTCGCCCAGTGTGAAGGTGCGGAGAAGTTCACCGTTTTCCGTGCAGCAATAGATTTTCACATCGTCAGAGGCGAATTCGCGGATTTTCTGGCGGCAGCCGCCACACGGCGTGCACAGTACGTCGCCGTTGCCCATGACCGCGACTTCGGCAATGCGTTTGCCGCCCCCCATGATGAGCGCGGAGATTGCCGAAGGCTCGGCGCACCAGCCCTGCGGATAGGCCGCGTTCTCGACATTACAACCGGCGAAGACGCGGCCTTGTTCGTCGCGCACTGCGGCCCCCACCAGGAATTTGGAGTAGGGCGCATGGGCCTTGAGGCGCGCATGCTTTGCAGCCTCGATCAGGTCGCGGCTCATGTTCAGCGGTCCTTCGTATAGGGAATGCCACTGGCTCGCGGCGGAATGGACTTGCCGATGAAGCCGGCCAGCAGGACGACGGTCAACACATAGGGCAGCATGTTGATGAACTGTACCGGGATTTGTACGCCAAACAGATTTTTGCCCTGCAGGAATGTGCCGCTGGCCTGCAGGAATCCGAAAAGCAGGCAGGCCCCGAGTGCCGGCCATGCGTGCCAGTTGGCGAAAATCAATGCGGCTAGCGCCATGAAGCCCATTCCGGCCGTGATGTCCCTCACAAAGCTTGACGAGAGCGACGTGGAAATGAACGTCCCCGCGATGCCGCATAAAACACCAGTGATGGTTACCGCCATGTAGCGCAGCCGCGCCACCGAGATGCCTGCAGTATCCACTGCGTGTGGATTTTCGCCAACCGCCCTGAGCCTGAGGCCGAAGCGGGTGCGCGACAGCGCCCAGGCCGTGACCGGTACCATGATGAAGGCGACATAGGTGAGGATCGAATGGGCGAAGAACACTTTGAAGATGGCGCCTAGAAGGGGCACATCGGCAAAAGCGCTGAGCCCCGGAATCTGCACCGGCAGGAAGCGGCCCTCGGGAGGAAGCGCCGGAGTGCGCCCGCCTTCCTTGAACCACTCATTGCCAAGCACGATGGCAAGACCGGCGGCGAGCATGTTGATGGCAACACCGGATACCACCTGGTTGCCGCGCTGGTTGATCGAAGCATAGCCATGCACCAGTGCAAAGCCGACCGAAGTGAGGATGGCGAGGCACAGCCCGATCCATGCCGATCCGAATACCGCCGAGGCTGACGCAGCGACGAACGCCGCAATCAGCATTTTGCCCTCAAGCCCGATATCCACGATGCCGGACCGCTCCGACCATAGCCCTGCGAGGCAGGCAAGAATCAGCGGCACCGTGTAGCGGATGGTCGAGGCAAGGATTTCGACATAGAGATCCATCGTCTCAGTCCTCGGCCTTGATGAACAGCGCGGCGAGCCACGGGCGGAAGGCATATTCAAGGGCGCCCATGAACAGGATGACAAGCCCCTGGATGACCACGATCATGTCGCGGTTAATCTCGGGCTTGGCGAAGGAAAGTTCCGTGCCGCCCTGGTAGAGCAGGCCGAACAGCATGGCCGAGAGCACGATGCCGAGCGGATGCGAGCGGCCCATCAGGGCAACCGCGATGCCGACGAAGCCTGAACCCTGGACGAAGCCGAGCACCAGCCGGTGCTGCGCGCCAAGGATTTCGTTGACGGCCATCAGGCCCGCCAGAGCGCCCGAGATCGCCATGGTGATGACGATGATGCGGTCAGGCTTGATGCCGGCATAGATCGCCGCATCGGTGTTGGCGCCCACCGCTCGGATTTCATAGCCAAGCTTGGTACGCCATAAAAGGTACCAGATGACCACGGCCGCCACTATTGCCAGGAACACCGTGAAATTGAGCGGCGTCGAGGCAAGGCGCACATCGAAGAACGCCCGCGCCACTTCGCGGAAGCTCATGATGTAGGCACCGGTGATCTCCCGGCTCTCGACCGCCATCTTGCCGACCGGACGGAACCCGTAGTTGATCAGATAGCCCATCAGGCTCAAGGCGATGTAGTTGAACATGATGGTGGTGATGACGATGTGGCTGCCGCGTTTCACTTGCAGCACGCCCGGCACCCAGGCCCAGAAAGCGCCAACCGCCATGGCGGCGAGGATCGCCAGCGGAATGACGATGGGCCAGGGCAGGAACTCAAGCCCGAGACCCACGGCTGCGGCACCTGCACCTGCCATATAGGCCTGGCCTTCGCCACCGATGTTGAACAGGCCGGCGTGGAAGGCAATGGCCACCGCAAGGCCGGTGAACACGAAGTTGGTGGCGTAGTAGAGGAGATACCCCCAGCCCTTGATCGAGCCGACCGCGCCCTTGAGCATGATCCACATGGCCTCGAAAGGGTTCTCGCCGATGATGATGACCACGAGGCCGGAAACCACCAGCGCCACCAGAAGATTGAGCAGCGGAACGACGCCGACGTCGACCCAGGCCGGAAGCTCGCCCTTGCTGCTCATGGCCGATCACGCCCAGAGAGGCGCATCATGCCGCTTCCTTGGCGACGCCAGCCATCAGCAGGCCAATCTCGCGCTCGCTTGTCTCAGGATCGCGTTCGCCCATGATCCGCCCTGCGAACATCACCAGGATGCGGTCGGACAGCGAGCGGATTTCATCGAGCTCGACTGAAACCAGCAGGATCGCCTTGCCCTGGTCGCGGAGCGCAATAAGCCGCTTGTGGATGAATTCGATGGCGCCGATATCGACGCCGCGCGTCGGCTGGCCGACGATCAAGAGGTCGGGATCGCGTTCGATCTCGCGCGCCAGGATGATCTTCTGCTGGTTGCCACCGGAAAACTTTGCGCTCTTGAGATAGGGATCCTGCGGACGGACATCGAACTCGGCCATTTCAGATCTGCAGCGGTCCACGACCGCATCGCGGTCAAGCCTGAAGCCCTTGCCCAGCGCCTCGTCGCGATGCCAGCCCAGTATTGCCGATTCACTTGCATCAAAAACGGTGATCAGGCCGCGGTGCTGGCGGTCTTCCGGCACATGCGCAAGGCCCTCGCCGCGCAGAATTCTTGGGTTGCACTCCTGCCCCCAGGACCGGCCCTCGAAAACGATCTCCCCCGAAGACGGTTTGGTGATCCCGGCAATGCAATCGAGAAGTTCCGACTGGCCGTTTCCCGAAACACCGGCGATGCCGACGATTTCGCCCTTACGCACCTGAAACGAGACGTTGTCGACGCGCGCCGTTCCCTTCCTGTCATGCCAGGTGAGGTTCCGCACATCGAGCACGACTTCGCCGGGCTTGGCCTTTGTCTTGTCGACGCGCAGCAGCACGCGGCGGCCCACCATCGCTTCTGCCAGTTCGCCCACATTGGTGTTCTTTGTTTCGAAATTCGCCACCACCTCGCCCCGCCGCATGACGGTGACCCTATCGGTGATAGCCATGATTTCGCGCAGCTTGTGGGTGATCAGGACGACGGTCTTGCCCTGGTCGCGCAGCGTGCCGAGGATGCGGAACAGATGATCTGCCTCGTCCGGCGTCAGAACCCCGGTCGGCTCGTCGAGGATCAGCACATCGGCACCCTTGAACAGGGCCTTCAGTATTTCGACGCGCTGCTGCAGGCCCACCGGCAAATCGCCGACGATCGCGTCCGGATCGACATCGAGTTCATAGTCGCGCGCCAGCCGCTCAAGTTCGGCGCGCGCCTTGGCAAGGGCCGGACCAATGAGAGCGCCACCCTCGGCGCCAAGCACCACATTTTCGAGAACTGTGAAGGGCTCGACCAGCATGAAGTGCTGGTGCACCATGCCGATGCCATGCGAGATGGCATCCATCGAGCTCCTGATTTTGACCGGCTCGCCGCGCACCCGGATCTCGCCCTTGTCCGCCGAGTAGAAGCCGAACAGGATCGACATCAGTGTCGATTTTCCAGCGCCGTTTTCGCCGATGATGCCGTGGATCGACCCCTGGCCGATGCTGAGCGTCACGTCCTTGTTGGCGTGCACCGGCCCGAAGCGCTTGTCGATGTCAATGAGTTCGATGGCGGGAGTCATGATTTCCCCTCCCGCAACGCGCTGGGGGGAGGATGCCGAAGGCGGGAGGGGGTGTTTCGACAAAATCTGTCTCTTCTCTTTGGTCGGCAACACCTCTTCGGCCCTTTGGGCCACTTCCCCGGCGATGCCGGGGAAGAGCGTTTTATCGTTTACTGCACCGGACAGGCGTTGTCCGAGGTGTAGTCGTGCACCTTGACGGCACCCGAGATGATGTCCGCCTTGGCCTTTTCGGCAGCCGCCTGCATTTCGGCTGTGACCAGCGGCTTGTTGTTGTCGTCCATGGCATAGCCCACGCCGTCTTCCTTGAGGCCGAGCGCCTGGATTCCCGGCTTGAAGGTGCCGTCCTTGCCCGACTTCATGACGTTGTAGACGGCGACATCGACGCGTTTCAGCATCGAGGTCAGGACCTTGCCGGGATGCAGGTGGTTCTGGTTGGCATCGACGCCGATCGATAGCGCGCCGCCGTCAGCTGCGGCCTGCAATACGCCGAGGCCCGTGGCGCCGGCTGCCGCATAGACAACGTCGGCACCCTGGGCCATCTGCCCCTTGGTGATTTCGCCGCCCTTGACCGGATCGTTCCAGGCAGCGCCCGTGTCGCCGGTCATGTTCTGGAACACCTGAGCATCGGCCTTGGCCGCCTTTACGCCCTGGACGTAGCCGCAGGCAAACTTGCGGATCAGCGGAATATCCATGCCGCCGACAAATCCGACCTTTCCGGACTTGGTGGCCATGCCGGCAAGCACGCCGACGAGATAGGATCCTTCATGTTCATTGAACACGATCGATTGCACGTTGGGGAGATCGACAACCATGTCGACGATGGCAAACTTGAGGTCCGGATATTCCTTGGCGACCTTCTCGACGGCCGCTGCCTGGGCGAAACCGGCGGCGATGATCGGGCTATAGCCCTGGTCGGCGAAATTGCGGATGGCCTGTTCGCGCTGCGCCTCGTTGGCGATTTCGAACTCGCCGTACTGGATGCCGCTCTCGGCCTTGAATTTCTCCGAACCGTTGAACATGCTTTCGTTGAACGACTTGTCGAACTTGCCGCCGATATCGAACACGATGGCCGGCTTGTCATCTGCGGCGAAGGCCGAAACGGCCATCATGGCGGTGACCGCGGCTGCGGCGAGTAGTTTCTTGATCATCTGAACGCTCCCTGGATTTTTTGACCGGCTGATCAAGCCTTGGTCCATGATGACGCTAACTTCCCGTCATTTGCAAGCGCGATCAGGGTTTTACGCACGTTCAATTGATCATTGACATTTAGCCGGTCTTGTGTTAGGAAAATAATCGTTGGAAAGGAACGCATGATGTTGAGCGTCGTCTTTGGCCTCGTGTTGATCGTCCTGGGTATCAACGCTTTCCTGCGCAGCAACGTGGCTGCAGCACCACCCGGCCGCGGCCTTTCGGGGGCGATGTCCACCCTGCTCACCGGCCCGGTTTCAGGCGCCTTGCTGATTCTCGGCGGATTGGGTTTTCTCTCTTCCACATCGTTTGCCCTGATTGGCGCCGACAAGGTTGGCCATATCAAGCGGATTTACATGGCAGACGATCTTCCGCCGGGCCGCATCATTGCGGTCGAAGGCCAGAAAGGTCCGCAGGCCGAACTGCTCGGCCCCGGATTTCATTTCCGGCCGCTGCTCAATGTCTTGAGCGATATCGAGCAGCACGATGTCGTATCGGTTCCGGAGGGTTTCTACGGCCAGCTCACAGCCAACGATGGTGCGCCCATGCCGGAAGGCATGTTCATTGCCCCGGTCATTCCCGACGACAGGCTGGCCAGCATGCTGGACGCCAGGACCTTCATCGAGAATGGCGGTTATCGCGGTCCCCAGGAAACTGTGCTCAAGCCGGGCGTCTACCGCCTCAACCGCTATCTCTTCAGTGTACGGATTGATGACGAAACCGCCGCGACCATCATTCCGACCGGCCAGGTCGGCGTGGTCAAGTCCAATGTCCAGCAGCCCGGCATCAACTGCAAGGAGGAAATGGTCCGGGTGAGCCAGGCCCAGCATGATGCCGATGCCCTGTCGGTCCCGCTTGTGCCGAAAGGCTGCATCGGGCTCTGGAAGGAGCCCTTGCTGCCCGGCGCCTATTATCTCAACCGCCATGCCTATGACGTGACCCTGGTCGATACGAGGGTGCAGACCTGGGAATACCGCGGCGGATACCGCCGCCGCAGCATCGACCTGTCGATCGACCAGCAGGGCAATCTCAAGCAGGTGGAGAGCACCGTCGAGATCGCCATTCCGGACACGGCAGTCGACCGTGCCGTTTCGGTCAAGGTCGAGGGCTGGGACATTCCCCAGGAACTTCGTGTCGTGGCGCAGATATCGCCGGAGAACGCACCGATCGTGGCGGGTTCCGTGGGTGGCATGCAGGATATCGAGCACCGCATTCTGACCCCGCTGATCAGGTCAATCGTGCGCAACGTGGCCGGCTCGTCGATACGCATTCCACGGAAGGAAGGCGACAAGATCGTCGGCTACGATGTCCGTTCGACCAAGGTCCTGGATTTCATCGAGAACCGCGAAGCCATCGAGGATACGATCGAGGATCAGATCAAGGCCGAATCGCGCAAGGCTGGCGTTGAGATCAAGGAAATCCGCCTGGGCGAACCGGCGATTCCCCCCGAAATCCTGGTTGCCCGCATCCGCCAGCAATTGGCGGACCAGCTTGGCGAAGCCTACAAGCGCGAAACCGAGGCGCAGAAGCAGCGGATCGAGACCGAACAGGCCCGCGCCACGGCCGATGAGCAGCCCCGCCTCGTGCAATCGCAAATCGCCGTGCAGGTCGCCAACCAGCGCGAAGCCGAGCGTGCGGCGCTGGGGCGGGCCGAGCGCCAGTATCTCGAGGAGATTGCCAAGGGACAGAGCGCCCAGGCCCTCGTGCTGGGGCAGGACCGGGTGGCCATTCTGCAGGGCCTGGAGAAGGTTCTGGCCTCGCTGGAGCGCGAACCGCAACTTGTCGCCCTGGTCGGCAAGCTGGTGCCCTCCACCGTTGTCAACGGTTCAGGCCTCGAAGGTGCCGCGGCAATTCTGGGGAATGCTTTTGGAAACTCGAAGGGCCAAGGCGCGACGCAACAATAGCCGAACCGAATTGCTAACGCATAAAGTGGCTAAGTACGCCACGCAGCAGCCTGCCGCACCAGGCCGCCCAGCATCAGCACGTCGAAGCCGTGCAGCACGATGCGGTAGCCGCGTGCGAGCAGGGCCTTGGTCTGGTCTGGGTTGAGCGCCGCGCCACCAAGTGGCAGGCCCGCAGCGAAGACAGCGGCTTCGATTCTGGCGATCGCATCCTTGAATGCGGGTGAATCAAATTGACCCGAAATGCCGAGATCGGTCGAAAGATCGAACGATCCGACCACCACGCAATCGATCCCTTCGACCTTGCAGATATCCTCGATGTTGGCCACGGCTTCTGCTATCTCGATGGTGATCATCGTGACACCGGCCTTGCCGCGCTTTGGCAGATAGTCAAACAGCCCCACACCCCAGCGGGCATGCGCCACGAAAGGCCCCCAGCCACGTTGGCCTTCAGGCGGATAGCGCATCAGCGAAACGCTTTGCGCGGCATCGGCGGCGGTGTTGATCAGTGGAAAACAGATGCCTTCGGCTCCGGCATCCAGCGCCCGTTTGACCCACACTTCATCGGATTTGGGCACTCGCACCAGAGGCGCGCAGGGCGTTCCGGCCGTGGCCGAAATCATTGCATGCATCGCTTCCGGGCCGATGGGGCCATGCTCAAGGTCAATGATGATCCAGTCCGCCCCCGCCGCTGCAATCGCCTGAGCCGATACCGCGGACGGAATGAGGCACATGTAACCGGCGGTTACCTCACCATTGCGCAGGCGCTGCTTGAGGCCGGGGCCTGTCATCGCTTGCGTTCGATGGCATCCCAGATGAGTGCCGCGATATCGGCACCGCCGAAACGCTTCACTTCGCGAATGCCGGTGGGCGAGGTGACGTTGATCTCGGTGAGATAGTCGCCGATGACATCGATGCCGACGAAGATCAGCCCGCGCGCCTTGAGATCGGGGCCGATGGCTTCGCAGATTTCTTCCTCGCGCCTGGTGAGTGTCGCATGTTCCGGCCTGCCGCCCACATGCATGTTGGAGCGGCTTTCATGTGCCGCGGGAACCCGGTTGATGGCGCCGGCAGGCTTGCCGTCGACGAGGATGATGCGCTTGTCGCCCTGGCGCACTGCGGGCAGATATTTCTGCGCGATGAACGGTTCGCGGAAGGCTTGCGTGAAGAGTTCAAGCAGCGAAGAAAAATTCTGGTCACCCTCGGCAAGGCGGAACACGCCAGCCCCGCCATTGCCATAGAGCGGCTTCAGGATGATATCGCCATGCGCATCGCGGAACTCGGCAATCTCGGCAAGATCGCGCGAGATCAGCGTCGGTGGCATGAGCTGCGGATAGCGCGTGAGAAAGATCTTTTCAGGCGCGTTGCGCACTTCGGCGGGATCGTTGACCACCAGCGTCCTGGGATGGACATGCTCGAGCAGGTGCGTTGCCGTGATGTAGTTCATGTCGAAAGGCGGGTCCTGGCGCATCAGCACCACATCGAAATGACCAAGCTCGGCGCGCCGCTTTTCCCCCAGCGAGAAATGTTCGCCTTTCACGTCCTGCACCGTGACATCGTGACCGGTGGCGTAGAGTTTGCTGTCGTGTAGCGCCAGCGTATTGGTCTGGTAGTAGAACAGGCCATGGCCGCGCCGCTGCGCCTCCAGCATCAGGGCAAAGCTCGAGTCACCCTGGATCGTGATCCGTTCGATCGGATCCATCTGCACTGCAACGCTCAAGTTCATCGATCAGTTTTCCGGTTGGAAGGCGTCTGGATAATGTTTCGGCCACTGGTAGGCAACCACCGAGATGATGTCAAAGCGCCAGTTTCCCTGCGCGGCCTTCTGGTCGTGGGCAATCCAGTTGCGCGCCGCGGCACCGATGCGCTTCGCTTGCCGGGAGGACACAGAAAAGATCGCCGCATCGTCGCTCGCCCGTTTCTTGACCTCGATGAAACAGGTTACTTTGCCGCGCCGCATGATCAGATCGATCTCGCCCATCGGCGTCTTGTAGCGGCTGGCCAGCAGGCGATAACCCTTGCAGCGCATGACCCATAGCGCTGCCAGTTCGGCGAGATGGCCGCCGCGTTCCGCCCGTTTGCGGTCACGCATCAGGTCTCGCCCTTGAGCGCCAGGAGCCGCGCGTAGGCATCTTTCCGCGAAATGCCAAGGCGGCGCGCCACGTCGGCTGCCGCCTGGCTGGCAGGCATGGACTGGGTCGACGCCATGAGGGCCGCATCGATGTCTGCTGCCGAATGAACCACTTCTGCGGCCTCAGGTGGCCCCACCACCAGCGTGATCTCGCCCTTGATCGAAGGCCTCGCCGAAAATATGGCGGCCACTTCCGATGCGCGGCCACGCACCGCTTCTTCATGCATCTTGGTCAGTTCGCGGGTAACCGCGACCGGGCGATCGTCCAGCACATCGGCAATAGCCAGCAGCGTATCGACGATCCGGTGCGGACTTTCGAAAAAGATCAGCGAGGCGCGTAACCGCTTGAGGTCTTCAAGCGCATTGCGCCGCTCCGAGGTTTTGTTGGAGAGAAATCCGGCGAACAGGAACCGGTCGGTCGGAAGGCCGGAAATCGCCAGGGCCGTGAGCGTCGCGGAAGCGCCGGGAATGGCTTCGACATGGTGCCCCGCCGCCACGGCGTCGGCGACGAGTTTGTAGCCGGGGTCAGACACCAGCGGCATTCCAGCATCGCTGACCAGCGCCAGTGCTGCGCCTTGCCCGAGGCTTTCGACAATGCCGGGCCTGACCTTCGCGGCATTGTGCTCGTGATAGGGCGAAAGCGGTGTGCGAATGCCGTAGCGCTCCATGAGCTTGCCCGTGGTGCGCGTATCCTCGCACAGGATGCGCTCCACGCCCGTCAGCGTTTCCAGCGCCCAGATGGTGATGTCGCGCAGGTTTCCGATCGGAGTTGCCGTAACGTAGAGACCGGCCCGGCACTTTTCAGCCTCGAAAACCGAGGCACCTATGTTATAGCGCCTGGGTGTTATGTGTTGATGCGGCATGACCGGCAAAGGGGGCAGGTGATGGCGATTGGGGTGTTTGGATCACGCGCCAGCATAGCGCGCTCTCGCGTCATGCGCGAGTGGCGCATGCTGCTTCTCGGACTATTTGCAATAGTGCTGGCTGGCTGCTCCGGCACGGCCAACATGGGGAGCATCCTCAGCGATACACCGCAGGAGCAGCAAGCGGAGCCCCTGGCCCCCCTCAAGGCCGATGGCGGACGCAAGGTGGCGTTGCTTCTGCCACTCTCCGGCAAGGGCACCGAAGGCATGGCCCTGGCGCTGAAACAGGCGGCCGAACTGGCCGCAGCCGATGCCGGCGGAGGTAGCCTGACATTCCTCACCGAGGACACCGGCGGAACCGCTGCCGGCGCAAAGGTGGCGGCCGAGAAAGCCGTGGCGGCAGGCGCGGAACTGATCCTCGGCCCGCTGCTTTCGGGCGAGGTCCAGGCCGTAACGCCCATTGCCGAAAAGGCCGGCATCAATGTCATCGCCTTTTCCTCGGTAAGCACCGTGGCAGCACCCGGAACCTACCTGATGAGCTTCCTTCCCGATCAGGAAATCTCGGCGGTGCTTCGCTATGCAACGGCCCAGGGCTATCGCAATGTGGCGGCACTTTATCCGAAATCACAGTATGGCGGCATTGTCAGCGAAGCGGCATTGACCGGTGCTGCCGCCTATGGCGCCTCGATTTCCCCGGCTGGGCGCTATGCTAGGGAAGCCCCGCAATCCAGTCCAGACATTGCAAGGATTGCAACAGCACTGCAGCAGGGTGGCAGCGAGCAGGCCCTGCTCCTGCCGGAAGGCGGCGAAGCTTTGCGCGCTTTGGGAACCAGCCTCGAGAGCCAGGGTGTTGCGTCATCAGGCATCAAGGTGATCGGCACCGGCTTGTGGGACGACGAGATTGCGCCAACGGTTCCGCTGGTCCAGGGCGGCTGGTATGCTGGTGTCTCTCCCGATCTCGTGACAAGCTTCGACAATCACTACGCCAAATCCTATGGCAGCAAGCCGCCGCGTATCGCCAGCCTTGCGTACGACGCGGCAACGCTGGCGGTGGCCATGGCGAAGAGTGGCAATTTCAGCCGCCAGGCGATCACCAGTGCGGGTGGCTACCAGGGCCAGAACGGGTTGTTCCGCTTCAAGCCCAGCGGTCAGATCGAGCGTAGCCTGTCGATCCTCGAAATGTCGTCGTCGGGACCGCGCGAAATTGCCCCCGCGTCGGAGAAATTCAACGCCGGTTCTTAAGCCGCAAGTTCGGCGATCAGCGCATTGAGGAGTGGCCGTCCGCGCGCCGTGGCCCTGATGCGTGAACCGTCGGTCACCACAAGGCCAAGGGATGTGAGATCGGCAACCCTGCTGTCGGTGAAGTTCCGTCCGGCCAGCGCCTGATAGCGGACGATGTCGATCCCCTCGGAGATGCGCAGTCCCATCAGTAGGTACTCCAGCGCCTGCTCTTGAGGCGAAATCGCTACGTCCTCGACGATGCCGTGGCCTCTCGCCTGGACCATCTGCCGCCATGTCTCCGGATGCTTCTCGGCAACAAGACCGCGCTTGCCTGCACCCTCACCGATGCGGCTGTGGGCGCCGGGTCCCGCACCGGCGTACTCACCATAGCGCCAGTAGGTGAGATTGTGCCGCGACTCCTGTCCGGGCAAAGCGTGATTTGAGACCTCATAGGCAGCGAGCCCCGCCTTTTCCGTCAATTCCTGCGTGATGAAATAGAGGTCGTTGGCCGCCTCATCCGCCAGCATCGGGAAACGCCCGCGCGCCTGCAGGTCGCCGAATGCCGTGCCGGGCTCGATGGTGAGCTGGTAAAGCGACATGTGGCCCTGCTGCTCGGCCAGGGCGCGGGAAAGTTCATTGCGCCACTGATCGGCAGTCTGTTGCGGCCTAGCATAAATCATGTCGAACGACACGCGCGGGAAAATCTTCGCCGCCATGCGAAAGGCGGTCAGTGCCTCCTCTGCCGTATGCAGCCGGCCAAGCGCTTTCAGGTCGTCATCGATCAGCGCCTGTACGCCAACCGAAACCCGGTTGACCCCCGCCGCGCGATAGCCTGCGAAATTCTGCGCTTCGACACTCGTCGGATTGGCTTCGAGCGTCACTTCGATATCGGGAGCAGTGGACCACAATTGCGCGATGTGATCGAGCACATGGCCGACCGCGGCAGGCGGCATCAGCGACGGCGTTCCTCCGCCAAAGAAAATGCTGCTGACTTTTCGCCCCGATGTTTCGAGCGCCAGCCATTTCAGCTCGGTCACTAAAGCATCGGCAAACGACATCGCATCGACGCCCTCGTGCCGGACATGCGAATTGAAATCGCAGTAGGGACATTTGGCCTTGCAGAACGGCCAGTGGACATAGACGCCGAAGCCGGGATCAGAAGAGATCATCGAACAGCTTCTCGAGCGCTTTCGCCCGGTGCGAGATGCGGTTCTTGTGAGCAGGTTCAAGCTCGCCGAAAGTTTGCGTTTCGCCCCTGGGTACAAAGACCGGATCATAGCCATGGCCAAGCTGTCCGCGCGGCGGCCAGGTCAGATGACCAGGCGCCTGGCCCACATAGATGCGCTCCTCGCCATCGGGCCAGATCACGCACAGGGTGCAGAAGAACGACGCACCGCGCTGTTCAGCACTTATGGCGCCAGCGGCCTGAAGTTTCTCCTCGACCAGCCGCATCGCCATCGACCAGTCGCGCTTGGGTCCCGCCCAGTCCGCCGTATAAACACCGGGATCGCCATTGAGCGCATCGACGCACAGGCCCGAATCGTCGGCAAGCACGATCAGGCCGCTGGCCTTCATTGCGGCCAGTGCCTTGATCCGCGCATTGCCCTCGAACGTCGACTCAGTCTCTACCGGTTCGGGCAGGCCAAGTTCGCCTGCGGACACTGCGCTCACGCCATGGGGCGCCAGAAGTGCGGCGAACTCTTCCAGTTTGCCCTTGTTGTGCGTTGCCACCACGATCTTCTCGCCGCGAAGGCTCCGCCGCGCCCAGGGCAATCCCCAGATTCGCGGCTCGGCGAATTCAACCGAATTGCCCGAAGGATCGCGCACATAGAGCGAGCGTCCGCCGGTCTTCCACTCGAAATCCGCGTCAATAGAGATGCCCAGCGTCTCGAAATGCCGCCGCCACCGCGCGATCGCATCCGCAGTCGCCTTGAAACACACGTGGCCCGGCCCATGCGCGCCATGTGCCGGTGGAATACCGGGACCGCTGCCATGCGGAATTTCGGTGAGGCGCGGATTGAAGATCAGCAGAACCTGGCCGCCGCAATGGAAGAACAGATCGCGCTCGCCATGCTGCGCAAAACATTCAAGTCCGAGCACGGTTTCGTAGAAATGCCGGGCCGCACCGAGATCTTCGGCATAGAGGACCGTCTCAAGTACGCCCTCCGGCCTCATGCAATGGCGGCCTTTTGCATGGCGACGAGTTCGCCGATGCCCTTGCGCGCCAGATCGAGAAGCTCCAGGAGGTTTTTCTGCGAAAACGGCTCGCCCTCGGCGGTACCCTGCACTTCGACGATCCCGCCCGACCCCGTCATGACGAAATTGGCATCCGTTGCAGCCGTCGAATCCTCGGCATAATCTAGATCGAGAACGATCGCGCCGCCATGGATGCCGCAGGAAATGGCGGCCACGTGATCCTTGAGCGGCCAGGTCTTGAACATGTCGCGCGCCGACATCCACGACAGGCAGTCATGCAGTGCAACCCAGCTTCCGGTAATGGCGGCAGTGCGGGTTCCGCCATCGGCCTGCAGCACGTCGCAGTCGAGCGTGATCTGCCGCTCGCCCAGTGCCTGGAGATCGACCACGGCGCGAAGGCTCCGTCCAGCCAGACGCTGAATTTCCTGGGTGCGTCCGGATTGCCGGCCCTGTGTTGCCTCGCGCCGCATGCGCTCGCCCGTCGAACGCGGCAGCATGCCGTATTCTGCCGTGACCCAGCCCTTGCCCAGGCCCTTGAGCCATCCCGGCACCTTTTCTTCGAGAGTGGCAGTACACAGCACCTTGGTATCACCGAAACTGACGAGGCATGAGCCCTCGGCGTGCTTCGTGAAAGCCCGCTGAAACCTGACCTCACGCAACTGATCTGCCTTTCGCCCCGATGGACGCATGAACATTCGCCTTTCCTTGAAATTCATGGGCACCTGTAGCCCGTCGATTGACCCGAGCCAACTTGATTTCTAGATTGGTCCCATGAGTGTCATTCCGCCCAAACCGTTTCAGGACGAACGCGCCACCGGGATCGCTGGTCTCGACCAGCGCTCGCGCGAGGTATTCCGCAGGCTTGTCGATACCTATCTGGAAACCGGCGAGCCCGTCGGTTCGCGCACCATCTCGCGCATCCTGCCTTCCAACCTGTCACCGGCTTCGGTGCGCAATGTCATGATGGACCTTGAGGACTCCGGGCTTATTTTCTCGCCCCATACCAGTGCCGGCCGGGTGCCGACCGAGGCAGGACTGCGGTTCTTTGTCGATGCCTTGCTGGAAGTAGGCGCTGTGGCACCCGACGAGCGGGCCCGCATCGACGCCCAGATTGCCGCGTCGAACCGCACCCGCCGCATTGAAGATGTGCTGGGCGAGGCTTCAACGCTGTTGTCCGGCCTGTCGCATTGTGCCGGCGTGGTTCTGGCGCCGAAGATGAACGCGCCGCTCAAGCACATTGAATTTGTCAGCTTGGCGCCGGGCCGCGCCCTTGTCATCATCGTGGCCGAGGATGGCGCGGTGGAAAATCGCGTCATCGAGGTGCCGCCGGGCCTGCCGCCCGCGGCCTTGACCCGCGCCGCAAATTATCTGTCGGCGCGCTTTCAGGGAAAGACCATTGCCGAGGTCAAACGCTTTGTGCGCGACGAGATGGATTTCCTGAGGCGCGAACTGGACGAGGTTTCGGCCAAGGTGGTGGAGGCGGGAATTGCCGTCTGGTCGGGCGACATCGATCCCGATTCCAAGACCCTGATTGTCAGGGGCCAGGCCAATCTTCTCGAACAGCAGACCGGCTTCGACGATCTCGAGCGCATCCGCAAGCTTTTCGACGACATCGAAAACAAGAAGGAACTGATCCAGCTCCTGGGGCTAGCGGAAGCCGGCGAGGGCATGCGCATCTTCATCGGCTCCGAAAACAAGCTGTTTTCCTTGTCGGGCTCATCGCTGATCGTGGCGCCCTACCGCAACAGCGAGGAAAAGATTGTCGGGATCCTTGGCATCATCGGGCCGACCCGCATGAATTATGCCCGGATCATCCCCATGGTGGATTATACCGCAAAGGTGGTCGGCCGCCTCCTGACTTGATTTTTCTGTGCCGGGAGCCGATATGCCCTCTGATCAACCTCATTTCAGATGCACAGGGCAACGTTGCGATGAACGACGAAACCAAGACACCGGACACGCCGGAAGCCACTCCGAACATGGATCCGTCTCTGGCGTTTCCCGAAGATTTCGATTTTGACCCGCGTGAAGCGGAAATTGCCGAGTTGAAAGAAGAAGCGGCCGGCCTGAAGGACAAGTTGCTGCGGCTTGCCGCCGAGATGGACAATTTGCGCAAGCGGACCGAGCGGGAAAAGGCCGAAGCCACACTGTATGCCGCATCAAATTTTGCCCGCGACCTTTTGAGTGTGGCCGACAATCTGGGCCGCGCCATTGGGGCGGTTCCCGCCGAGAGCCGCGAAACCGCCGACGAGGTGAGCCGCAATCTTCTGGCAGGCGTTGAAGTGACGGAGCGCGAACTTCTCAATATTTTCCAGCGTCACGGCATTCGTCGGATAGAGGCTGTAGGCCAGAAATTCGATCCCAACATGCATCAGGCCATGTTCGAGGTCCCCGATAACAACGAGGCCCCTGGCACCGTCGTGCAGCAGTTGCAGGCGGGTTACGCGATAGGCGACCGCTGCCTGAGGCCATCGCTGGTGGGTGTGGCCAAAGCCGGGGAATGAGCCAGCCGCCTGTATCCGGGCTACGTTTCCTCAGTGGATTTTTCGACCGGCCGCGCCAGGAAGAATTGGCTGAACTGCTGCGTCTGGCGGTTGCCGAAGCCCCGTTTTTCACACCCTTAATGCCGCGCACCGGGCGCCCATTCACCGTGCAGATGACCAATTTGGGGCCGCTGGGATGGGTTTCCGACCGTTCCGGGTACCGCTATCAGCCACTCCATCCCGAAACCGGCAGGCGCTGGCCCGCCATCCCCGCCATGATCTTGGAATTGTGGCGTGAAGTCGCCGACTACCCGCATCCGCCCGAGGCCTGCCTGGTCAATTATTATCGCGAGGGCGCCAGGATGGGCCTTCACCAGGACGCCGATGAGGACGATTTTTCCGCTCCCGTCGTTTCGGTCTCACTGGGAGATACCGCGATATTTCGCATCGGTTCTACGGAACGCGGCGGTTCCACCAGCACCCTCAAACTGGGCTCCGGCGATGTTGTCGTGCTGGGTGGAGCGTCGCGTCGGGCCTATCACGGCATCGACCGGATCCAGACCGGAACGTCGACTTTGCTGAAGGGCGGCGGAAGGTTGAATTTGACGTTGCGGCGGGTCACAATGCCCGGCCAGAAGCCCTTTACTTGAATCCTTAATCCCCTAGCCACATATTGAGCGCATGATGGTGTGGTGCCTGTTTGGGCTGCGTCATCAGGGCTGCTTAGTGCAAGGGCTGGTACGTATGACACGCGTTTCGCTTTTTTCTTCTCCGCTGCTCCTCGGCTTCGATGGATTGGAGCGGCTGCTGGACCGGGCATCGAAAACCAATGGTGACGCCTATCCTCCCTACAACATCGAGCGCCTGGCCCCGGTCGAAAATCAACCGGAAAGGCTCAGGATCACGCTCGCCGTTGCAGGCTTCAGCCGCGACGAACTGGAGGTGACCATTGAGGAAAACCAGCTCACCTGCCGGGGAAGGCAAAACGATGATGCCTCAAGAGCCTATCTGCATCGCGGCATTGCGGCCCGCCAGTTTCAGCGCGCCTTTGTCCTGGCAGATGGCATGAAAGTCACCGGAGCAGCACTGGAAGATGGTCTGTTGAAGATTGATCTCGAAAGACCGGAACCGGAACGCATTGTCCGCCGTATCGATATACGTGGAGGTTGAACCATGATTACCGAGAGTATCAAGAAGACACTGGAATTGACTCCTGAAGATCTGGGCCAGTTGGGCGCCGGCGATTTCGGCTACATTCGCGAAATTGGCACCAGCGAAGCAGTGAAGCTTCTGGGAACGCGCGCCAAGGTTCCAGCCGACACGACGCTGTTCTGCCTCTATGCGGCGGACGGCACCCCTATGTCGATTTCAGGAAACCGCGAGGGCGCCATCGCCAGCGCCATGGAACACGAAATGCTCACGATGAGCGTTCACTGAGACGTGAGCGTTCAGGCCGCGCTGGCCTCCGTCGCCGAGGGCTCCGTGAGGATCGCGTAAATTCCCTCGGCTGCATCGGTGCCGCGCAGTTTTTCGACAATGGCGGGATCGCGCAACAGCCGTGAAATCTTCGCCAGTGCCTTGAGATGGTCGGCTCCGGCATGTTCCGGCGCCAGCAGCAGGAAAACCAGATCGACGGGCTGATCGTCCACCGCATCGAAGTCCACCGGATGCGCAAGTCTTGCGAAAAATCCATATACCTTGGTGATCGAGGGAATTTTGCCATGCGGAATGGCGATGCCTTGGCCGAGGCCGGTTGATCCCAGTTTCTCGCGCTGCAGCAGCTTCTCGAAGATGATGCGGTGATCGATCGCAGTGAGCTGAGCTGCGGCGTGCGCAAGCTCCTGCAATAGCTGCTTCTTGTTCTGTGGCTTCAGCGCGGGGAAAACCGAACGCTCGTCAATAATGTCGGCAAGGCCCATGGGCGCCCTTTCCTTGATCCGTTCAGCAGCGCTCAGGCCGGCTGCGACGGAGAGGGATTGATCCAACCGATATTGCCGTCCTGCCTGCGGTAGACGACGTTGAGGCCGCCGTCGCGCGCATTGCGGAACAGAACGAAGGGTACAGTCGAAATATCAAGCTGCATCACCGCTTCGCCGACCGAAAGCTCGGCCACGGCGTGAGGCGATTCGGCGATGACGGCTGGGTTCATTTCGGGGCTGTCGGCGTGATCGTCTTCTGAAGCAGCTGCAATGACGAAACTTGCGGCGGCTTCCTGGCGCACCGGCTCCTTGCGCGCGTGATGGTGGTTCTTGAGGCGCGACTTGTAGCGCCTCAACTGCTTTTCGAGATGCGTCGCTGCCGCTTCAAAACTTGCGAAGGCTTCGCCCGCGGTGCCATGCGCCTGCAGCACAAGACCGGTTGCGAGATGCAGCGTGCAGTCGGTGATGAAACTGCTTCTCTGTTTTTCCACCGTCACATGCGAGCGCACCGCGCCATCGAAATAGCGCTGCGCGATGGTATCGAGGCGCTCGCCTGCATGGCTTCGCAGAGTGTCACCGATGTCGAGGTTCTTCCCGGTAATTTGAATGTGCATGAGTCCGATAGAGCTCCCTCGCCCTCTGTCATGTGGGCGGGTTTCAGGTTGACGTCAATGGCTTCCAGTTACTCTTTCCGCTCGTTGCCGCCGTCCGCAAAAATTGGGGCCGATCCGGATCAAGGCCGTAAATTTGCCTCTCAAATCGGGCCGGAAGCTAGTCTCTGCCTTGCGCCTTGTCAAACCTGTTTTGCCATCTAGCCGCCATACGCCCGTTTCTCTCTCCGGCGTTGCACCGATGACTGAATACCAAGCGATTCCCGATACTTGGCAACTGTGCGCCGGGCGATATCGATGCCCGCCCGTTTCAGTATTTCAACGATCATGTCATCCGAAAGCACGTTCGCCGGCTTCTCGCCTTCGATCAGGTCCTTGATCCTGTGCCGCACCGATTCCGAAGAGTGCGCCTGTCCGCCTTCTTCTGCGGAAGCGATGGCGGTCGTGAAGAAGTATTTGAACTCGAAAATGCCGCGTGGTGTCGCCATGTACTTGTTCGAGGTGACCCGGCTGACCGTCGATTCATGCATTGAAATGGCGTCTGCCACGGTCTTCAGGTTGATCGGCCTGAGATGCTGCACGCCGAGCACGAGAAAGGCATCCTGCTGCCGCACAATCTCGCGCGCCACCTTGAGGATGGTCTTGGCCCGTTGGTCGAGGCTCTTGACCAGCCAGGTTGCGTTGGCATGGCACTCCGAGAGATACTCCTTGTCGGATGCTCGCGCTGCCCCTGCCGAAACCGTCGCCATATAGCGGTTGTTGACGATGACTCGCGGCAGCGTCTCGCTGTTCAGTTCGACCAGCCAGCTCCCGTCAGGAGCCGGCCTGATGAAGGCGTCCGGCACAACGGGCTGCACCGGGTCCGCGCCAAAGGCATGACCAGGCTTTGGATCAAGCCGCCGGACTTCGGCGACCATATCCTTGATGTCGTCGAGATCAACCTTGCACAGCGCTTTCAAGGTCTGGAAATCGCGTTTGGCCAGCAGTTCGAGATTTGCGATCAGTGTTGCCATAGCCGGATCGAAGCGGTCCCGGTCCTTGAGCTGGAGCGACAGGCATTCCTTGAGATCGCGGGCAAACACACCGGCGGGATCGAAGCTCTGCAGGATCTTGAGCACACGCTCGATCTGCTCATCGCTGGTTCCCAGCATTTCCGCAACCGATGCGACATCGGTTGTGAGATAGCCCGCTTCGTTTACCATGCCGATCAGATGCTGCCCGATCAGCCGGTCGGCTGGATCGTCCAGTGTCACATTCATCTGGTCGGTCAAGTGTTCGGCGAGCGTCTTGCCGCGCGTCAGCGAGGCGCCGAAATCCAGTTCGTTCGAATCAAGCGAAAGCGAGCCCGACGATTTCACCGACGACCAGCTGGTGTCCGTAGGCCCGGGCAGCATGCGATTGTCATGATCGGCGCGCGATTCGTCGGCATAGACGTTTTCCAGCCCGGTATCGAGGCCTTCGATGCGCTCGGCCACATGTCCCTCATCCTTGAGGGCGCTGGCCACATCGCCCGAACTCTCTTCGCTTGCGGGCTTCTCCTGGGTGGCGGCTTCTTGCCGCTCATCGCGCTCGAGCAGTGGATTGCGTTCGAGTTCGGTCTCGACAAAGGATTGCAGTTCGAGATTGGACATCTGCAGCAGCTTGATCGCCTGCTGCAGTTGCGGTGTCATCACCAGGGATTGCCCCTGGCGCATTTCGAGCCGTTGGGTCAGCGCCATGATTGGACCCCGGCTTTACATTGTGAACGTCTCGCCGAGATAGTGGCGGCGGACGTCCGGATTGCTGACGATTTCATCTGGCGTACCCTCGGTCAGGACCGAGCCCTCATGGATGATGAGCGCGCGGTCGATAAGTTCAAGGGTTTCACGCACGTTGTGATCCGTAACAAGCACCCCGATTCCCCGAGCGGTGAGCTGTCGCACCAGGACGCGTATATCACCGATTGCAATCGGGTCGATGCCGGCAAAGGGTTCGTCAAGGAGCATGAACTGTGGCCTGGCGGCAAGGGCGCGTGCGATTTCCACGCGGCGACGCTCTCCTCCAGATAGTGCCACAGCCGGCGTATCCCGGAGATGGGTAATCGAGAATTCATCAAGCAACTCACGCAACTGACTGTCGCGCTGGGCTCTCGAAGGCTCACGGAGCTCGAGAACGGCGCGAATGTTTTCTTCTACCGTAAGTCCACGGAAGATCGAGCTTTCCTGGGCAAGATAGCCGATGCCGAGCCGCGCCCGTTGATACATCGGCAGATGAGTGACGTCCGCCCCGTCGAGTTCGATTTTCCCCCGGTCTGCCGCAATCAGCCCGGTGATCATGTAGAACACCGTCGTCTTGCCGGCCCCGTTGGGTCCGAGGAGGCCAACGGCTTCCCCACGCTTCACGGAGAGGCTGACCTCCCTGACCACTGGCCGGCGCTTGTAACTTTTTTGCAACCCCTGCGCCACCAGGCCGGGCAGATCATCGAACGGATTCCGCGCCGGGACCCTCTGATCCCGCGCCGCACCGCCTTTCGGAGTGCGCCGTGATGTCAGTTTGGTCTGGCCCGGCTTGAGAGCCGCCTGAACTTCGCCGTTCTGCGTCACCTGGGATTACCACTCATTTGCATTAAGATCGGGTGAACGGCTGGTTTACTGCGCTGGAACGAACGAGCCCTTGACCCGCCCGCCCGTCATTTCGCTAATGTTCTTGTTGAGGTCAACAAACAGTTGCGCTCCGGAGATGACCGAGGTTCCCTGCACCACCTTGACGTCGCCGCCCACTGTAACCTTGTTGGCTTTCACATCCATCTTGGCCCATGCCCCAGTCACCGTCTGCTTCGGTGTGACGATCTTCACTTTGCCCTTGGCATCGAGCTGGGTGACCTCCGTCTTGTTCTCCCCGCCGCTCACCGGCGTTTCAACGTAAAGCACGGTCAGCGTATCGCTGGTGAGGCTGACATCGCCGCGCTTACCCCGCACGTTTCCAGTGAAGATGACGGTTTTTTTCTCGTCGAGAATTTCCATCTTGTCCGCCTCGACATCGACTTCACGCGGGGTCTTTGCCTCCGCGGCGGCAACGCTGGTATCGACAGTCTGTGCTGCAAGCGGAAACGCCGTAGCGGTGAACATCAATGCTGATAGAATTGCGGCCCGCATCATGGCTGGGCATCTCCTTTGGTCCCCGAAGCTGTGAACTTCGCCTTAACGCCATTCAAGAACAGAATATGCCGCCCGTCATCCGATATTTTGAGACCGTTGGCAACGACAGTGCTGCCATTGTCGAGTGTCACGTTAACCGGTGAATCAGATGTCAGCGTCTTCTCTTTCACGGTCACATGGGCCTTCTCCATGACGGCGCCGAACCGTCCTTTCGATACGACGTTTACATCCTTCATGAGATCGAGCGTGTCGTTCTTGCTGTCATAGAGCCCTTGCTGTGCCGCGACATCGAACACCTGGCCCTGCGGCCGCCGGAAGCTGCCGCGCAGCGTCTCGAGATGCACCAGATGGGCTTGCTCCTTGTCCTGCACTGCAGTTTCTGCGCTGAATTCATAAGGGAGATTTTCATTGTCGATCCCCGAAATTGTCGAGGCACCGGCACTTACCTGCGATGGCAGCGCAATCTCAGGCGCTGGCGCCCTTTCGGCGGGCAAGATCATCTGGAACAGACCGGCCTGCAGCACGAAGACAACGATAATGCCGGCCGTCATGAAGGCGGTCAGGTAGCTGAGGACGGATGCGATGCGGGCGCGCCGGCGAATCTGCTGGGCGATGCGGATGTTAGTGGGCGAAGACATCTTCCTCGGTCCATCCCCCGAGGTCCAGTGCCGCTCTGACCGGCAGAAATTCAAAGCATTGCATGGCGAGATCGGCGCGGCCCTCGCGCGCCAGCATCTGGTCAAGACGGCTCTTCAGTTCGTGCAGATAGAGCACGTCCTGTGCTGCATACTGCTTCTGCGGATCGGTCAGCACATGTGCGCCCCAGTCCGAACTTTGCTGCTGCTTGTTGAGCTCAATGCCGAGCAGTTCTTTCACCAGATCCTTGAGGCCATGCCGGTCGGTATAGGTGCGCACCAGTTTGGAGGCGAGTTTGGTGCAGTAAATCGGGTTAACATCGACGTCGAGATAGTGTTTCAAAACCGCAATGTCGAAACGCGCGAAATGGAAGATCTTGGTAACTGCCGGATTGCTTAGGAGCGCCTTGAGGTTCGGCGCCTCATAGGTGCTGCGGTCGATCTGCACCAGTTGGGCATTGCCGTCGCCAGAGGAAAGTTGCACCAGGCACAGCTTGTCGCGGCGCGGCAGGAGTCCCAGCGTTTCGGTATCGATCGCGACCGATGACCCGAAATCGAGGCCGGGGGGCAGATCGCCCTTATGGAGCTTTATAGCCATATTGTCCTGTGAGTGGTGCCCAGAAGAGGACTCGAACCTCCACGCCGTTAAGCGCTAGTACCTGAAACTAGTGCGTCTACCAATTCCGCCATCTGGGCTTGAACGCGGGCTTGATAGAGGAGGGGGCCACCAGTGTCAACGCGCCCCGCGCCCTGTCCCTCTAAGAACATATAAAGACTTCTTTATATCCTTATTGCCTCGACTGCCCGGCCCTGCTATAGCCCCCCGAATATCAGCCATCAGGACCGAGGATTGCCATGACCGCCAAGGATTATCACGTCGCCGACATCAAGCTTGCCGATTGGGGCCGCAAGGAAATCGAGATGGCGGAAGTGGAAATGCCAGGACTCATGGCCACTCGCGCCGAATTCAAGTCGCTGCAGCCGTTGAAGGGTGCGCGCGTGTCCGGCTCGCTGCACATGACCATCCAGACGGCAGTTTTGATCGAGACCCTGGCGGCCCTTGGTGCCGACGTGCGCTGGGCCTCCTGCAACATCTATTCGACCCAGGATCACGCCGCCGCCGCCATAGCAGCTTCTGGCATTCCGGTCTTTGCCTTTAAGGGCGAGAGCCTCGAGGAATACTGGCAATACACCGCCAGGATTTTTGAATGGCCAAATGGCCAGACAACCAACATGATTCTCGACGACGGCGGCGATGCGACACTTTATATCCTCCTCGGCAGCAGGGCCGAAAAGGACCCGAGTCTCGTGTCGAAGCCCACCAGCGAGGAGGAGGAATGCCTCTACGCCGAGATCAAGAAGCGCATCAAGAATCAGCCCGGCTGGTTTGACAAGGTCAAGGCTTCAATCATCGGGGTTTCGGAAGAAACCACCACCGGCGTGCACCGTCTCTACGACATGCAGAAAAAGGGCGAGCTTCCCTTCCCGGCGATCAATGTCAACGACAGCGTCACCAAATCGAAGTTCGACAACAAGTATGGCTGCCGCGAATCGCTCGTTGATGCGATCCGCCGCGGCACCGATGTCATGATGGCAGGCAAGGTCGCCATCGTCTGCGGCTATGGCGATGTCGGCAAGGGCTCGGCCCAATCCCTCAAGGGATCGGGCGCTCGAGTTGTCGTCACCGAGATCGACCCGATCTGCGCCTTGCAGGCCGCCATGGATGGCTTCTCGGTGCAGACGCTGGAGGATGTCGTGGGCAACGCCGATATCTTTGTCACCGCCACCGGCAACAAGGATGTCATAACCGTCGATCACATGCGCCAGATGAAGGATATGGCCATTGTCTGCAACATTGGCCACTTCGATAATGAGATCCAGGTTTCGGCCCTCAAGAACTTCAGATGGACCAACATCAAGCCGCAGGTCGATCTGGTGCATTTCCCGGCCGGCAATCGCATGATCCTCCTGTCGCAGGGCCGCCTCGTCAATCTTGGCAACGCCACGGGACATCCGAGCTTTGTGATGTCGGCGTCCTTCACCAACCAGACGCTGGCCCAGATCGAACTCTTTACCAACGCCAGGACCGGCAAGTACAAGAATGAAGTTTACGTGCTTCCGAAGCATCTCGATGAAAAGGTGGCCAGCCTGCACCTCGGCAAGCTGGGCGTGAAACTCACCAGCCTTCGCGACGACCAGGCCGCCTATATCGGCGTCACCCGGCAGGGCCCCTACAAGCCGGATTATTACCGCTACTAGGCCCGAATCAACATCTGGAGTTCTGCGATCTTCGAACCACAGCTTGCGGGATTCCGGCTCGATTCATTTGCCTGTATAGATTTGGGCGGAAGCGGTGCGAGTGATTCGTTCTGCGTCGCGGCCAAGCATTTTTCGTCAGTATGAGGTGTACGCGTCACCAGGGGTCCGGGGGATTCGGATCTGGCAGGGGAGCGGCAGGGAAGAATTGTGCCCTGTTGCGTCGGAATTGGGAGCGTAGTTTTTACATTGGCGGCAGATTCCAGCATCGCGGCGGGCAATTCGGGCCTGTTCGACCAGGCGTCATTGCCGTTGATCTATATTGCCATGCTGGCGACCGTCGTGGTGCTGCTCTGGGCCTTCGTGGCCTTTCGCCGGACCTCGCGCACCTCGAGCGGCACGCGCCGGCAGGTCAGCGAACTGGAAGCCGCCCTGAATGAAGCCGAAGCCGCCCTCGGCGCTGAGCCCAACATTCTATTCATTTGGCGCGGCCGCGAAGGCGTGCCGGACCGCATAGCCAACAACATGCGGGGCGCTGCCCATGTTCCAGCTGAGCCACAGGCCATTATGAACTTTGCCGGATGGCTGGAACTTGAATCGGCCAATGCGCTTGAAACCGCCATCGCCCAGATGCGCGAAACCGGAACCGCGTTCAATCTTGGCGTCAAGACCACGGACGAGGAACTGCTAGAGGCCGATGGCCGGACCGCCGGTGGCATTGCCACACTGCGCATCCGCCCCCTGGCTGGCGAGCGCGCCGACGTGACCAAGCTCGCCTATGACGCCCGCAAGCTGGGCAAGCAGGTCGAACGTCTGAGTGCCCTGATCGACTCGGCCCCGCTGCCGATCTGGATGCGCGATGACAACGGCGATCTCATCTGGGTAAACCGCGCCTATATCAAGGCTGTCGAAGCCAATGGCGTCGATGCAGTGATCCAGGGCAAGCTTGAACTGGTTGACCGGCGCAAGATTGAAACGCCAGGCGACACCACCGAGAACGGCTTTGTCGGCCGCACCCATGCGGTCATCTCTGGTGCTAAGCACGCACTCGATATCCACGAATACACCCTGTCAGGTGGTTCGGCGGGATACGGGCTTGATGTCACTGCGCTGGAGGAAACGCAGAAGGAACTGAAACGCCATATCCAGGCTCATGCCAACACCCTCGACAAGCTGAGCACCGCGATTGCCATCTTCGGCCTCGACCAGCGGCTCAGTTTTTACAATTCTGCCTACGTCGAACTCTGGGGCCTGGATGCGGATTGGTTGGCCACCAGTCCGCGCGATGGCGAAATCCTCGACCGTTTGCGCGAACTGCGCAACCTGCCGGAACAGGCCAACTACCGCGACTGGAAGGGAAAGCAGTTGCAGGCTTACACCACCATCGAAACCCGCGAAAGCTGGTGGTATCTGCCCGATGGCCGTTCGCTCCATGTCATCTGTGAACAGCATCCCTTCGGCGGCGTTACCTATCTTTATGAGGATGCCACAAGGGCAATTCAGCTTGAAAGCCGCTACAATGAAATGATCGGCGTACAGCGCGAAACCCTCGACAATCTGCACGAGGGCGTGGCTTTGTTCGGGTCCGATGGCCGCCTCAAATTGTACAACCCGGCTTTCGCCCGCTTCTGGTCATTGTCGCCCGCCTTTCTCGAAAAGGAACCGCATGCCGACCAGGTGGCCGAGGAGAGCCTCAAGCATCACAGCGACGAGCTTCACTGGGACGAATTCAAATATGCGGTGACAACCCTTGATACCTCGCGCCGCCCGATCAAGGGCCGCTTGATCCGTAAGGATGGCCTGGTGCTCGAATTTGCCTCGGTGCCCCTGCCGGATGGCAACACTCTGGTGACCTATGTCGATGTCACCGATAGCTCACGCATAGAGCGCGCCCTGCGTGAGCGCACCGAGGCCCTTGAAGCCGCTGACCGCTTGAAAACCGGCTTCATGTCGAAGGTCTCTTACGAATTACGAACGCCACTCACCAACATCCTGGGCTTTGCCGAAAGCCTGTCGCTTGGCATCGCCGGGGAACTCCAGTCGAAACAGCACGAGTATCTGCGTCATATTCAGACCTCGTCACAGGATCTGCTCGCGGTCATCGATGCCATTCTCGATCTTACAACCATTGATGCTGGCGCCATGGAATTACGTCTCGATTCGATCGACTCCGTCGCTGTGATGCAGGAGGTGACCGATGCACTTGAGAGCCGTATCGCCAAGAACGATCTGACCGTCAGCATCGAAGTGGCCGACGATGCCGCTGAGTTTGTGGGCGACAGCAAGCGCATACGCCAGATTCTCCTGAATCTCATGTCAAACGCCATCGGCTTTTCGGCGAAAGGTGGTGCCATCCGCATGGGAACCAGGCGCGACAACGATGACGTGCTGCTCTGGGTGGCGGACACCGGACGTGGCATCGAACCTGAATTCCAGCAGAAAGCCTTTGACCGCTTCCAGTCGAAGCCGGTAACAGGCGGTCACCGCGGTGCGGGTCTGGGTCTTGCCATTGTCAAAAGCTTCGTTGAGTTGCACGAAGGCAAGGTCTCGCTCCATTCGCAGCTCGGGAAGGGCACGACGGTTGTTTGCCGGTTCCCGATCAATGGACCCGGAATACGTAAAGCGTCTTGAACCGTGAACCAAATATCGCTTGTCCGGCACTTGCCGGGACCCGCCGCTACCGATGCCCTCGGCGCCGAACTGGCGCTTGTTGCCCGCACCGGCACGGCCCTCCTGCTTGAGGGTGATCTGGGTGCTGGCAAATCGACGCTGGCCCGCGCCCTGATCCGTGCACTGGCGCCACCCGGTCTAGCCTTCGATATCCCGAGCCCGACCTTTACCTTGGTCCAGACCTATGACCAGACTCGGTTTCCCGTCATGCACGCCGACCTCTATCGCATCGGTTCGCCCTCCGAGATCGATGAACTGGGGCTCGACGATGGCCTGCACACGGCACTGCTCGTGGTTGAATGGCCAGAGAAACTCGAACGCACTCTCTGCGCGGATACCTTGCATGTGAAGCTGGCCGGCAGTGGCCCGAGCCGCACCGCAACACTCACGGCAAGGGGGACCTGCGCCCAGGCGCTGGCCCGCCTCGCCGCCATTGAAAAATTCCTCGATGAAACGGGTTGGAGCGACGCCGCCCGCATCTTTCTCGAAGGCGATGCGTCCTTCCGGCGTTATGAACGGCTTTATCGGGGAGGTTCGGCATATGTGCTGATGGACATGCCGCCCCGGCCGGATGGGCCGCCGGTCAAGGATGGCAAACCCTACAGCCAGATCGCTCACCTCGCCGAGAACATCCGCGCTGTTGTTGCGGTCAATCACGAACTGCTGAGCCGGGGATACAGCGCTCCCCGGACCTATGCCTACGATCTCGAGCAGGGCCTCGCTGTCATCGAAGACCTGGGCGACAACGTCTATGGCCGCATGCTGCTCGCAAGGCGCGAAATGCGCGAGCCCATGACCGAAGCCGTGCGCCTACTCGCGCGCATCGCTGCGGAACAATGGCCGGAAACCGCACCCCTGCCCGGTGGTAAATTGCATCGCATCCCGGTCTATGATCGCGGTGCACTCGAAATCGAAGCCAGCCTGTTGACCGACTGGTGCTGGCCATTCTTGCGCAATGAAACCATCGCCAGTGATGTGCGCGAAAGCTTTTCCGCCATCTGGTCGCCACTTTTCGATGCGGTGGAACCGCGGCAGCGCGTATGGACATTGCGCGATTTTCACTCACCCAATCTCATGTGGCTTCCCGCGCGAAGCGGCATTGCCCGCGTTGGGCTGATCGACACCCAGGACTGCGTTCTGGGCCATCCGGCCTATGATCTGGCTTCAATGCTGCAGGATGCGCGCGTCGATATTCCTTTCGCCATGGCCGATGAGCTTTACGAGATTTACTACCAGGAACGCCGGGCTCACGACGAGTTCAAAGAGCCCGAATTTCGTCTCGCCTATGCCATTCTGGGCGCCCAGCGCGCCACCAAGATCCTCGGCATCTTTGCCAGGCTTTCGAAGCGCGATGGCAAGCATGGCTATCTTCGCCATATTCCCCGGGTCTCACGGTATCTGGAGCGAAATCTTGGCCACCCGGCCCTGGCGGATCTCAGGGCATGGTTTGCCACCCATCTCCCGGCAAGCTTGCGCGAAAGCAAATCGCCATGAGCGTCGCTGTTGACCACGCCATGGTCCTTGCTGCTGGCCTTGGCACTCGCATGCGCCCGTTGACGCTGACCCGTCCCAAACCCTTGATTGAGGTCGCAGGCAAGCCGCTCATTGGCTATGCTTTTGACCATCTCCGCCGCGCAGGCGTGGCCCACGCCGTCATCAACGTTCACTATCTCGCAGGGCAGATCGAAACCTGGTCGGCGCACCAATCCGGTATCCACATAGACATATCGGATGAGCGTGCCGAAATTCTCGATACCGGCGGCGGCGTGGCTCTGGCTTTGCCACTGCTCGGCAACGCACCTTTTTTCGTGCTCAACAGCGATTCCTTCTGGATCGATAGTGCACGACCCGCTCTTGGCCGTCTCAAGCAAGCGTGGAGCGATGACCGGATGGACTGCCTGTTGTTGCTATGTCCCCTGCCACGGACTGTGGGTTACGAGGGTGCAGGTGATTTCATTCTTGATGGATTGGGGCGGGCGCTGCGGCGCAGGGAGGCGGCCGGCGAACCCCTGGTTTATGCCGGAGGCTACCTTGTGCATCCGCGCTTGTTTCTCGGTGCACCTCGGGGCAAGTTCTCCATGAATGAATTGTGGAATAAAGCCATCGCGGAAAATCGCCTGTTCGGCCTCGTGCATGAAGGACTTTGGCTGCACGTCGGAACCCCTGAAGCCATTGCGCCGGCGGAAGTGGCGGTCCTGTCATCATAGCCGGACCGCAAGCAGATGATGCCCCACGTTTTCAACATTCCCGCCAGTGCCAATTTCCTTGTCGAGTTGGCGCGAGCGATCCTGCGCGGCGGCTTTCCTGCACCGGATACTCCGGCCCCTGGACCTGAGGATCTCGCCCGCTGGACCATCCTCGTTCCCACCCGCCGGGCGGCAAGAGCGCTGCAGCAGATTTTTCTCGACAATGCTGGGCGAAAGGCCGTGCTCCTGCCCCGCATACGCCCGATTGGCGACATTGATGAGGATATCCTCGATATTTATGAGCCTGTTGCCGCCGCCGATGAAGCGGCAATCGACCCTGCCATTTCGAGCTTGGCCCGCGAATTCCTGCTGGTCCGCTTGATCGAGGAATGGGCAGGCAGCACGCCTTCCGAACGGCTCGCCCAGGAAATCGCGGCTTCTCCCATTCAGGCGCTCAATCTGGCGCGTTCACTGGCGAAGCTCATCGATGATTTCGAATCTCGCAACTTGGAATTCGATCTGGCAAGCACCGTCTATGATATCGAGATTGCCCAGCATCGGGAGGCGATCATCGGTTTTCTCCAGATCGTCACCAGAACCTATCCGCAATGGCTGCACCGGGAAGGCTTCATTGGCGCTGTCAAGCGCCGCAGCCTGCTGATCACGCGCGAAGCCGAAAGGCTTCAGGCAAATCCGCCCGGACACCCGTTTATTGCCGCCGGCTCAACCGGATCGGTCGCGGCAACGGCGCAGTTGCTTAATGTCATTGCCCGGCTCGATCAAGGTACCGTTGTCCTGCCGGGGCTCGACAGGTTCATGGACGAACAGAGCTGGGAAACGCTGGGCGAGGAATCAAACGCACAAGGACCCGCCCATCCACAATACGGCATGCGCCAACTCCTCAAGAGCATGGGGCTATTGCCCGCTCATGTGGAGTTGTTGCCTGGCCTTGTTCGCCGTGCCGAAGCTGAAGATCGCGACTGGCTCGCCAGCGAAGTCATGCGTCCCGCCGCAACGGCAGATCGCTGGTACCGGACCATCGCCACAAACCGCCACCGCATCGGCAATGGCCTGACGGGGGTCGAACCCATGGAGGCTGCAAATCCCCGTGAAGAGGCCGCCCAGATTGCACTCCGGATTCGAGGTGAACTCGAACTGCCGGACCGCACCGTTGCGCTTGTCACTCCGGACCGCGAGCTGGCGCTTCGCGTCAAAGGAGAATTGTCACGTTGGGCCATTGCCGCCGACGACAGTGCCGGCACTTCGCTGACGCGAACGCTGGAAGGATCGCTGTTCTATCTTTTTCTTGATCTTGCCGGCAGGCCGCAAAATCCCGTTTCCTGGGCGTCGCTGATTCACCATCCTCTTACGAACTTTGGCGGTGAAGCAGAGTCCGCACGGTGGGCGGCCGCGCATTTCGATCTTGTGTTTCTGCGCCATGGTCAATGGCAGGGCAATCTGGCGCAGCTTGTCTCCGGTTTCGATCATATCAAGGACCGCACAGAAGGTGACCGTTTCGCTCATCCCTCCATTCGCCGCATGACGGAAGATGATTGGGCGGCACTCAGGCGGTATGCCGCCAATCTCGCACATATACTGACGCCGCTCGTCCGCCAGACTGCTGACAATGCCGCCACCAACCTCGACATTGTCACGACATTCATCGTCGATGTATTCGAGCAGTGCGTCTCACCTGCCGATCCATGGAAATCTGCCGCCGGTGAGAGTCTCTCAAGCTGCCTCATCGCCATCCTTCAGGAAGGTCACTATTTTCCGGAAACCACGTTCCGCCGTGCCTGCCTAACGTTGTCCGATCTGATTGCAAGGCCGCGCGTTCGCACACCGATGCTGGGCGGCGCCAGGTTCGCTATTCTTGGCTTGCTCGAAGCCCGTCTCATTCGCGCCGATCTCATGATCGTGGCGGGCCTCAATGAAACAGTTTGGCCGGAGCAGCCTGATACTGGTCCATGGCTCAATCGCCCCATGCGGCACAAGCTCGGCCTCGAATCGCCGGAGCGGGAAATCGGCCTTGTCGCACACGATTTCATTCAGGCCTTTGGTTCGCCCAATGTGGTTTTAAGCTGGTCAAAGCGGAGGGGCGATGCACCAGCCACGCCGTCACGCTGGCTTCTCCGTCTTGATATGCTGCGGAAGGCTGCGGGCATGGAGGACATAAAGCTGAACAGCTGGCACGCATGGTCGCGCGAACTGGATCAGGTCGATGTCAGCAAGCCGGTAAAACGGCCGGCGCCGCGGCCAAAAGCCAGGCTCGCTGGTATCAGCATCTCGCAGGTGGAAAAACTCTATCGCGATCCCTACGCAATCTATGCAGCACACCTGCTCGATCTCAAACCGCTCGAAGGCTTTGCCTCTCGCGCTGAAGCGAGTGAACGCGGCACCCTCGTTCATGACGCTCTGGCTCAGTTTATCGCGGCCTATCCCGGCGCGTTGCCAGCCGACGCCGAAGCCAGGTTGATCGAGATGGGCCGCGGCGTCTTTGGTGAGCGTCTTGTCGATCCTGATATCCGGGCTTTCTGGTGGCCCCGCTTTCGCCGTATCGCCAAGTGGTTCATTGCCGAAGAGACCATACTCCGCGTCGATGCTTTGACAATCATCACCGAGCGCAGCGGTCAGCTCGCCCTGTCGGTCGCCGGTGAAGCCTTCAGGCTGAGCGGCCGCGCCGACCGTATTGATGTGCTGCACAACCGGAGAGTCCGTGTCATCGACTACAAGACCGGTGTGGTGCCCTCGCCAAAGCAGGTCGAGGAAGGCTATTCGCCACAATTGACCCTCGAAGCAGCGATGATTGCGCGGAGTGGCTTCCGCGACATTCCAGCCTATCCGGCCTCCGAACTGCTCTATATCAAACTTTCGGGTGGTGAACCTGCCGGCGAACTGAAGCCGGTTGCGGTCAATATGGCGTCGGCACTCGCCGATCGGCATCTCGAAACCCTTGTTGCGAAACTTGAGAATCTCGCTTCTGGGATCGAAGCCTACATGCCGCTGCGCATGCCGTTCTCCGATAATGACGTATCTGACTACGATCATTTGTCGCGCCGTGCCGAATGGGAGCGCTCATGATGGAAGTGTTTCAGGCGAGCATCAGCCAGCGCAGCGCGTCTGACCCAGGAGAGTCGGTTTGGGTCACGGCCAATGCCGGGTCGGGCAAGACCCATGTGCTGGTCGACCGTGTCATACGCCTGATGCTCGCAGGCAGCGAGCCTGCGCGCATTCTCTGCCTGACCTTTACCAAGGCGGCGGCAGCCGAAATGGCCAATCGCCTCTTTGAGAAGCTGGCCGGTTGGACCATGATGCCGGACGAAGACTTGCTTGAACACATGACTGCGTTGGGCCATGGCGGCAAAGCCGCACCCGATCTTGGCCGGGCCCGCCGTCTTTTTACCCTCGCACTTGAATCGCCAGGCGGACTCAGGATCCAGACCATTCACGCCTTCTGCGAGCGCCTGCTTCAGCTGTTTCCGGTTGAGGCCGGAGTCGTGCCGGGTTTTACCGTGATGGACGACATCCTCGCCGCCGCCACCTTGGCCGAGGCCCGGCAACAGCTCCTCTCGGAATCGCAGGACGGCAGCATCTTCGCAATTGCGCTGGACGGCATCGTCAAGCACCTGCAGGCCGACAGCTTTGATGAACTGGTGAAGAAGCTGCTCGCCAGGCGGCTGGAGTTCGCTGACGTTCTCTCGGGGAGCCAGGCGGTTGAAAAATGCATTGCTGAACTGAGGCGCAATGCCGGGCTTCCAACCGGTGCGACACCTGAAACCCTTCTGGCGGACTTGGTGGCGATTGATCAGGCGGTCTACCACCGGATGGTGGCGGCATTTGCCGCCAGCAAATCCAAGACTGAGGCAAAAAATCTCGAACTTGTGAACGCCATTCTCGAGGCAACCAACAGCCAGCTTCGCCGCGATCGTCTGGTCGAATGCTATCTTACAAAATCGGGCCCGCCTCGCGCCGTTTCGGGCCTGATCACAAAGGCCCTTGCCGCGGCAAGCGGCGATCTTGCCGATTGCATCGTGCAGGAGCAGGCGCGGGTCGTGACGCTGGTTGGTCATCTCGCCTTTTTCCCGATGCTCGATGCAACACGTGACCTGCTCACGCTTGCATCTGGCATTGTGCAAACCTTCGAGCGTCTCAAGCGCGAGCGCGGTCTCTATGATTTCACCGATCTGATCGATCGCACGCGTGAATTGCTGATGCGCTCCGGTGCAGCGCCCTGGGTGCTCTACAAGCTCGACGGTGGCATCGATCATATTCTTGTCGATGAGGCGCAGGACACCAGCCGGGCTCAATGGGATATCGCCAAGTCGCTGACCGAGGAGCCTTTCTCGGGCAGCGGTGCGCGCGGTGATGTTCACCGCACGGTCTTTGTCGTTGGCGACCGCAAGCAATCAATCTTCAGTTTTCAGGGCGCCGATCCTGTCTCCTTTGACGAGTCGCGCCTGCATTTTGAGACGGTAATCAGGGGAATCGGCAAGGAGCTCAACCGCGTTGAGCTTTTCGACTCCTATCGCAGCGTACCCGGCGTACTGAGAGCCGTGGATGGGGTCTTCGCCGATCCCGCAGCCCGGAAGGGCCTCGAGGAGACGATTGACGTTGCCATACAGCACTATGCCCAGCGCAAGGAACTGCCGGGCATTGTCGAGCTCTGGCCGCTTCTTGAGTTTGAGAAATCGGAAAAGTCCGGTCCGCTCGATCCCGTCGATCTCGAACCGCGCAACCATCCTCGCCGCTTGCTGGCAAGGTCTGTGGCGGAGAAGATCGCATCGTGGATTGGCAGGCGGACCATTCCGGCGACAGGCCGGCTCGTCCGGCCTGAAGACATCCTCATTCTCGTGCGCAAGCGCAACCTGGTGTTCGATGCCTTGATCGCTGAACTTAACGCGCGGGGCGTGCCGGTGGCGGGTGCCGACCGCCTGAAACTGGGCGAGCACATTGCCGTACTGGACCTCTTGTCCCTTGCACGTTTTGTCATCCTTCCCGAAGACGATCTGAGCCTGGCGGAAGTGTTGAAGAGCCCGCTGGTGCCCGATGCCCTTGATGATGATGGTCTGTATGAAATTGCCAATGGCCGAGGCAGCCAAAGCCTGTGGCAAAGCCTTAAGGCCGGCAGTCACAACCGCGCCGCAGGCTATCTCGAGACGTTGATTTCTCGCGCCAGAGACATGACGCCCTATGAGTTCTTCAATCACGTACTGCTGAACGGCGAGCCATCCGGACGCAAGCGAATTTATGCGCGTTTGGGGTTAGAGGCGGCCGATGCAATTGACGCCTTCCTCGCGCGCGTACTGGAAGATGACATCTCCAACACGCCTTCGCTACAGGGTTTCGTCAGCCGTTTCGAAGCCGAGGCAATCGAGATCAAGCGTGACATGCAGCAGGATGGTGGCGAAGTCCGCATCATGACTGTGCATGGGGCCAAAGGTTTGGAGTCATGCATCGTCATCATTCCCGATGCGGCGGACCTGCCTCTTGCCAGCCAGGACATGACACTGCTGATGGTGGGCCGCGGCGAGTATGAATCGCCGCTGCCGTTCTGGCGTTGCAAAAGCGATATAGAGCCTCCGGCTGTCACCCGCTGGAAACAAGAGGCACTGGAACGCGTGCACGATGAATATCGCCGCAATCTCTATGTGGCACTCACTCGCGCCCGGGACGAACTCTACGTGGGTGGTGTCGTGCTGCGTGGCCAGCTCAAACCTGAGTCCTGGTATGCATTGGTCCAGGCGGCACTCCTGCAGAATTTGAATGTCACGCCAGACGATTCGGGAGTCTTGCGCTATCAGGATGGGGATTCGCTGACCGCTGTGCAGCATGAACAGCGCACAGAGACCGCTGCCAAACCTCTGCCGTCATGGGCAAGACTCAATCCGGCACGGGGTACACACGAAAGGCCTTGGCTTCGTCCATCCGATCCCGGCCCCAAGCAAATGGATGAACCAGGCCTGAGCCCGCTCGCCGCCAGGGATGTCCGCCGCTTCCAGCGCGGCACGTTGATCCACAAGCTCCTGCAGCTTCTTCCCGATATCGAACCGGCGAGAAGATCCGCCGCCGCAGAGACCTTTCTGCGCCGGCATCATACCGAGACAAATGACATTCCCAAGATTCGCGAAGAGGCCTTGAACTTGCTGGATGACGAAACTTTCGCGCCATGGTTTTCCGGGAACAGCCTTGCCGAGGTGTCGATTGCTTCACTCCTGGGCAAGGCGGAAACGCACGTCTCGGGGCGAATTGACCGTCTCGCCGTCACGTCTGAAGCGATCTACCTTCTCGATTTCAAGACCGAGCGCCAGCCGCCGGCCAGCCTCGCTGGTGTTAACCCTCGCTATATCCAGCAGCTCGCCACTTACGCGCGCGCCTTGCGTGAGATCTATCCCGGCCGTGGCGTTAACGCCGCCTTTCTGTGGACGGTTGAGGCGCGGTTGATGCCGGTGCCCGAAAAGCATTTGTCTTGATCGCGTTGGGCAGGCTCCTTGCAACAAGCTGGCTGAGTCAATGTCCGGATGTACCAGTCCGGCACAGGAGCGCCAGCAATGTCAGTCAGAACCGCGTCCCGCGTCGATTGGGTCGATTATGCCAAGGGAATCTGCATCATCCTGGTGGTCATGATGCATTCGACGCTGGGTGTTGAGAAGGCGGCAGGTGACGTGAGCTGGCTCAGTCCCTTCATTGCTTGGGCACGGCCATTCCGCATGCCTGATTTCTTCCTGATCTCCGGCCTTTTCCTGGCCAGCCGTATTGACCGGCCTTGGCGCAGCTATCTTGACAGCAAGGTCATGCATTTTGCCTATTTCTATGTGCTATGGATGACCATTCAATACCTGACCAAGGGATATGGCATCTATCAAGCCGAGGGGGTCTCCGGCGCACTCGGTGCGTATCTCTTGGGCTTCGTTCAGCCCTATGGAACACTCTGGTTCATTTACATGCTGGCGGTGTTCTTTGTCGTCGTTAAGGCATTGCGCAATATCTCGCCGGTTCTCGTCATTGCCGCCGCTGCGGTCCTCGAAATGGCGCCTGTCCATACCGGCTGGCTCCTTGTCGATGAATTTGCCAGCCGGTTTGTCTATTTCTATGCCGGTTACTGGCTGGCTGCGCGGGTTTTCGCCTATGCCGAGGGCGCCTCCCGCAAGTCCGCGCTTGCGCTTCTCGCCGGCTTGTTCATTTGGGGTTATTCAAATGCTGTTTTTGTGCATGCCGGATGGTCCGAATGGCCGGGCGTTGGTCTTGCCATGGGTGCGGTCGGTGCGCTTGCCGTTGTGACAATGGGTGTGGTGCTGGCCAAGTTCCGTCTGGCCGAACCGGTGCGCTATTGCGGCGAAAACTCGATCGTCATCTATCTGGCCTTCTTCCTGTTCATGGCCGCGTCGCGAAGTCTCCTGCTGAAATTCTCGCCGTCGCTTGATCTCGGTGTTGTTTCGCTCGTGGTCACATTCGTCGCCGTCGTCGGTCCTGTCCTGCTATTCTGGTCGGTACGCCAGACGCGCCTGACATTGCTTTTCAGGCGGCCGCAATGGGCCCGCCTGTGGCAGCAGCCCGTCATGAAGCTGCGCATGATCTGAGCCGCGCACTGGCATCGCAGCAGCGTGGGTGGCATAGTGCCGCCCATGTCAAGATCAACTCCCCTGAACCGTGGCGACCATCTCTATCTCATTGATGGTTCCGGCTATATCTTCCGCGCCTATCATGCACTTCCGCCGCTTACGCGTAAAAGCGACGGCCTTCCGGTGGGCGCTGTCCAGGGTTTCTGCAACATGCTGTGGAAGCTCCTGAAGGAAACCAATCAGGGTTACATGCCCACCCATCTTGCGGTCATTTTTGACTATTCCTCAAAAACTTTCCGCAATGATTATTACCCTGAATACAAGGCGCACCGGCCTGAGCCGCCGGCCGATCTTCGTCCGCAATTCGGTCTCATCCGCCAGGCGACGCGGGCTTTCAATGTTGCCTGTGTCGAGATGGAAAATTATGAGGCTGACGACCTAATCGCCACCTATGCCAGGCAGGCGGTGGAGGCGGGAGCGACCTGCCGCATTGTCTCGTCCGACAAAGATCTGATGCAGCTTGTCCGCCCCGGTGTCACCCTCTACGACACCATGAAGGACAAGGAGATCGGCGAACCGGAAGTCTTCGAAAAATTTGGCGTGAAACCTGACAAGGTGATTGATGTTCAGGCGCTCTCCGGTGACTCAGTCGACAATGTGCCGGGCGTGCCGGGCATCGGCATCAAGACGGGAGCCCAGCTGATCTCGGAGTATGGCGATCTGGAAACTCTGCTGACCCGTGCCGCCGAAATCAAGCAGCAGAAGCGACGGGAAAATCTTATTCAGTTTGCAGATCAGGCCCGTATCTCGAAGCGCCTTGTAACGCTTGATGACCGTGTGCCGATTGTTGAGGAAATCGGCAGCTTTGCCGTCGATCAGCCCCGCGCCTCCGATCTCATCGGCTTTCTCAAGGCACTGGAATTCTCGAGCTTCACCCGGAAAGTTGGCTCCGAGCTTGATTGCGATGTCAATGCAATCGATCCCGTGCCCGTCGAAGTGAAGTATTGGCCGCCTGAAGGTGGCGAACCCCCGTCCTCGGATACATCATCGCGGCAACAGGCAGACAGTGTCACAAGGGGAGCGAGCCCAGCCGCCCCCACAGGCATTGCAATCCGTCGCGATGGTGGAGAGGCTGACAGTCTGCGTGCTATTCCGTTCCGCCATGCCGGCTACGAAACCGTCATGTCATTGGGCTCTCTTGAGCGCTGGATCGCTGAAGCCAAGGCACAAGGCTATGTGGCCGTTGATACTGAAACGGATTCGCTTGATGCCATGCAGGCCAATCTGGTGGGTGTTTCCTTAGCCACAGCACCCGGTCGCGCCTGTTACATTCCCTTGGCCCATAAGGGTGAGGGCACCGGTCTCTTCGGTGGCGAAGTTGTCACTGGCCAGATCGCGATGAATGATGCCATCGCGCGCCTCAAGCCGC